>JBBRIN010000007.1:0-19588 GCA_038221115.1 Tepidisphaerales bacterium | reverse complement strand
CGGACTGCTCCGCCAGGCCCTTGAGCGACTCCTCGTTCAGGCCGAGGTTCAGGACCGTGTCCATCATGCCCGGCATGGAGAACTTCGCCCCCGACCGGGCCGCGACGAGCAGCGGATTCTTCGGGTCGCCGAACTTTTTGCCGGTGGCCTTCTCGACCTTGGCGATGTTGAGGCGGACCTCTTCCATGAGGCCCTTGGGGAGCTTTTGGCCGGCGTCGTTGTAGTCGCCGCAGGTGTCGGTGGTGATGGTAAAGCCGGGGGGGACGGGCAGGGGAACGAGGGTCATGTCAGCGAGGTTCGCGCCCTTGCCGCCGAGCAGGTCTTTCATGGCGGCGCTGCCCTCGGCCTTGCCGTTGCCGAAGAAGTATACGCGCTTGACGGACTTGGATTTGGAGGCGGCGGGCTTGCCGTTGGCGGACTTGGCTTTGGTCGTGGCCTTCTTCTTGAGCTTCGAGTTCTGCTTGAACATGTGGCGACTCCGGTGCTTTCGGGGGGAAAGGGGGTGGAAAGTCGGTGGAAAACGGCGGAAAAACAGGTTTTGGAGGGCCTTGGTCCGCCGCTAAACGAGTCGGGAAGTATAGGAATTGGCTTGGAATCGGCAAGGGAGCGTGGTGGGCGTGCCCAAACTTCCGGGCAATGGCATAATGGCGCTTCCGGCATGGAGATGCCGGAGAAGGAGAAGCCATGGAACGGCTGGTTCAAGTCAATCGGGATCAACTGGCGGCGGATCTGCGTCAAGAGGTGGAGCGGGCGCTTGCCAAGGTCATGGATGCGGTCAATTCCGCCAAGGACGGTCGGCTGATCGAGGACAGCGAGCAGCCGGTTTTTGATGGTGGGACACCGACAACGCCCAAGCGATGATGGCGCTGAAACCCTCCAACAGTGCGACGCATGGTCCAACTGGCACAAGCAACGTTTATCATCAGCAAATTAAGAAATTGGCGATGCCCGGAAGATTGGGCACGCCCTGCAGAAGCGGCGACGAGCTGAGTTGTTCAATGGCGACGGTGCCGACAGTTTGGGAATCAGTTCAGATGCGACGCCCATCGGCGTTTCTCGCTGGCGCACTGCTGATGCTGATCTTTGTGGGCGCCAAGCTGGCGATCGTTTGGCCGCTGACGACGGGGCGCATGGAGGCGGACCTGCTGGCGGTATGCGCGGAGGATGTTGCGCTGGCGGTGGGGTTTGGCGTGGTCGCGCACTTGCTGTTAGGGGCCTCGGGCGGTCGGGCCGGGCTGCAACGGTGGGTTTGGCGGGGCATGATGGGGGTGGGAGCGGTGGCCGCCTTGTACGCGATTGTGAATGTAGGCATTTACCGGCACCTTCGCCAGCCGCTTAATTTCAGGCTGCTGAGGCTTATCGGCAAGCCGGCGGATCTTCGATCATCCATTGCGGCGAACAGCGATGCCGGCGTGGTTGCGGCGTTGATTTTCGTCCCGATCGGGTATGTGATGGCGCTGAGGCGATTTTCCCGGCTTTCTCTGGGACGCCGGCCCAGAGCGGCGCTGGTGCTGGTGGCGCTGACGTGGATGACGGTAGGGTTTGGGCTGCGGGCGCACACGCCGGTCGATGGGTGGCAGCGCCGCGCCGCCAAGAACGCTCATCGCGAGTTGGTGGGGTCGACGGTGGCCTGGCTTTTTTTCAATCAGCTGGGTGCAGATGCCGGAACATATCCCGCGAGCTATTTGGATGACTTCAGGCTGGCGGGGCAACGTTCGGCGGCTCCGCCGTTGAAGGAATTCAGCCCGCCGCCGCGCAATCTGATTCTGATCGTGCTGGAATCCACGACGGCGCAATACATGTCGCTCTATGGTTCGAAGTATGCGACGACGCCCCGGCTTGTGGACGAATCGCGACACGCGCTGGTCTTCGAGCGCTTCTATGCGCACATCGGCTACACGTTCTGTTCGATGATGCCGCTGGTGTATGGCGAGCATCCGGGACTGCCGTGGTGCTACCGGCCGGTGGGGAAGCGGGAGTCGCCGCCTGGGCTAGCCGGGCTGTTGCGGGCGAGGGGGATGCGGACGGCGTATTTCTCGGTGGCGGACCCCGAATGGAACGGGATGGACATGATGGTGAAGAAGGCGGGTATGGATGAGGTTTTTGGCCCTGCCGAGATGGGCGGCCCGATGGCCAGCTCATGGGGTACCGAGGATGGCGTGGCGATCGACGCATTGACGCGCTGGGTGGCGAAGTCGCCGGAGAAGCCATTTTTCGCGATGGTTTGGACGGATCAGACGCACCACCCGTACACGCTTGCGCGGGATACAGTGCCGGTGCAGTTCGTGGCGAAGAGCGCGTTTCAGACGGCGGAGGATCTCAATCGATATCTGAACGGCATTCGCCAGGCGGATCGTCATCTTGGCCGGCTGTTCGATTGGCTGCGGGGCGCGCGCCTTGCGGACGATACGCTCGTGGTCATCACCGGCGACCACGGCGAAGCCTTCGGGGAGCTGCACGATGTCATCGGTCATGGGGGCGGCATGTTCGATGAAAACCTGCGCGTGCCGCTGATGATGTGGAGCCCGCGTCTTTTTCCGGAGGGCCGCCGCAGCGAGAAGGTGGGCGGGCACATGGATCTGGTGCCGACGCTCGCGCAGGTGTACGGCGTTAAAGAGCCTCCCGACTGGCAGGGAACGAGCCTGTTCAGCGACGACCATCCCGGCCGCGTTTACCTGCAGGCTGACGTGGCGAGCCGGCAGTTTGGCCTGACCGACGAGCGTTACAAATACATGAAGTACGTGGAGAACCACTACGAACGGCTCTACGACCTGAAGGCGGACCCACGGGAGCTGCACGATCTTTCGAAGGATGAGGCCGTACTGACGGCGGAGTTCAGCGCGCGCGTGTCGGCGTTCCTCCACGCCGAAGAGGCGTATATGCGCGGGGCGGACCCGGCCAAGCCGTTCGAGATTCAGGGCGGGAAATAGAGCTCACTTTTCGATCACCAGCGATTTGCCCGGTGGTACACTGTGCTCGTTTCACAGCGGGAGATCACATGTCTAAAGTGGATGTATCCAGCTATCCAACCTATCGCGGCCTTCCGGCTCTGGCCGGCGTGACGAGCATGACCGACGCGATGAAACCCGGCCTGTCGGTGGAGCAGTGCGTGCAGCGCCTTAAGCGCTATCACTATGCCTTTAAGCGACTGCACGAGATCTTCACCGCGCGCATCACCGCCGAGCCGATCTACGAACTGAAGAGCGCTTTCAGCCTCCACGCCCACCTTTGCGCCGAGCACGCCACGGCCCTGCGCACCCGCGTCGCGGAGATGCGCGAGCCGCCGCTGGGGCTCGACATTGTCCCGGATACGAGCCTGGAGATTTTTTTTGACGAGGTCCTGTGCGCGCCCGACACGTCGCAACTGATCGTCGGCGCGTATGCCAAGGCGCTGCCGGCGCTGCGCGAGGCGATGGAGCGGCATCTTCGCGATACGAATCCGCTGGTCGATCATCCTTCGATTCGCGTTTGCCGGTTTGCACTGCTGGAGGTCAGCGACATGATCTCGTTTGGAGAGCAGGCGATGGCGGCGCTGGTCGGAGCGGATGCGCGGCAGCGGATGGAGGGATGGCTGAAGGCGCTCGATGATGCGCTTGGGGCGGCCGGTGCGCTGGATGGAACGCGGCCACCCAGTGGCAAGCCAGCGGCGCGCGTGCATTCGGTCCAGCCTTATGTTTACGACCCGGTTCCACAACGCGACGAGCGCTTCATCGACCCTTACAACCGGGGCGTGAACCCGGAGGCGTTCCTCTACGACGAGCGATTCCCGAAGAACGCCAAGGTGTTGATGATGTTCTTCAAGCGCATTCGCGAGATCGACGTGCCGGAGATGATGGCGGGCATTATTGCCGAAACCAAGGGCAAGCCGTGGGGGTACTACCGCGAGATGTCGCGGCAGCTGTGGGACGAGGCGCGTCACGCGATGATGGGGGAGGTGGGCTTCACATCGCTCGGCATCGACTGGCGGCAGATTCCGATCACATGGACGTTTTCGCTGAACCTGAACACGCAGCTATCGGCGATTGAGCGGCACGCGGTGCTCTTCTTCATCGAGCAGGGCCTGATGCCCAAGACCGGCAAGCGCTACGAATGGGAAGTGGGCGCGGCCAGCGGCGATGCGCTTTCAGGATTGTTTCAGGATTACGACTGGGCGGATGAAGTCCTCCACGCGGCGATCGGGCGGAACTGGTATGTGAAAGAATTTGAGAATCCCAAGGAGGCGATCGCGTACGGCGACCGGTGCTGGTCGAAGATCGCCAGCGATTACAAAACGCTTCTGGAGACGGGGCTGACCCAACATCGCAACTGGTGGCCGGAGGTTTATCTGGCGGCGTGCAGGCACTGGGGCATTGCGCCGGATCCGAAGGTGCTGGCGTTTAACACGACGTATGAGAGCAAGCGGGCGGACCTTCAGGAGCTGCCGGTTTCGGGATGAATTCCCCCCGCGGGCATGGACATTCGTCGGCTATTGTGAGTTGACACTGCTCGTGGCGAGACGGAGTATTTCAAATATGGTTGCCTTTCTCGATGGTCAAGTTGAGCTTCTGGGGAAGCAGGTCGAAGCTTCTTCGCGCGGCGGTCAGCCCGCGGAGCTGCAACAGCGCATCGACGAGGCTGTCTCGCTCGCCATGTTCTATTTCCAACAGTTACGCGCGGAAGTTGATCGCGCGCTCCCCCCGGACCAATGGGACGAAGCGGTCGCCCGCCAGTTCATTCCCCGATTTCAAAGCTGGTTCGCCATGGCGGAGAAGACATTGGCATTTCTACGCGAATGTAGAGTGAAAGGCGTCACACCCGCCAGCACCGAGCCCTTCATGTTCGCGTATCTCGAGTCCAAAGCGATCGCATTACACTTTGATCAAGACCTGGAGGCATCGCGCCGCATCGAGCGAGGCGAGTCTCAGGGTCGACCACTCCAGGAGTTGTTGGATGAGCTACTCCGTAGTGGTCGAACCGCAGGCTGAAACAACGCTGGCCGCGCTGCCCGATCGTGTTCGACTCGCGATCATGCGGCAGGTGCATCAGATGGCGGAATCGCCATCGACTCATGCGCACCCGACGCGCGTTCCCAAGGCTTTGGGGATGGTCTTTCCGGTCCGATGTCGCTTTGACGACATGGATGCGTTCGCCAATGTTCATTTTCAATACGGGCAGGACGAGCAGACGCTTCATATCATTCGCGCGGTGGTCGAGTTTCTTTGAACGGACGGGCGGCATCGCGTCCGTCGACCCGTTGGCATCAAAACAGCTTCAAATACGGCAAGTCCGTCTTCCCCATCAGAAACTGATCGACCGACCGGGCCGCCTGGCGGCCCTCGCTGATGGCCCAGACGACGAGCGACTGGCCGCGCCGCATGTCGCCGGCGGCGAAGATGCCGGGAACGTTGGTCATGTAGTTTTCATCGACCTTGACGTTGCCGCGGCCGTCCTTGGTGAGGCCGAGTTGATCGACGGGGCCGGTATGTTCGGGGCTGAGGAAGCCGAGGGCGAGCAGGCACAGGTCACAATCGAGTTCAAACTCTGAGCCGGGCAGTTCGGCCATGACGAATCGGCCGTTGGCATCCTGCACCCACTCGAGGCGCACGCCGTGCAGCTTTTTGACCTTTCCGTCTGCGCCGGTGAACTTTTTGGTGTTGATCGAGAAATCGCGGACGTCGGCGCCGAAGAGCTCGGCGGCCTCCTCGTGGGCGCTGCTGGTGCGATAGACCATGGGCCAATAGGGCCAGGGCAGCACCTTGCCGTCCTTCACCACGTCGAGGCTGCGCTCATCGGGGGGCTTGGGGAGCAGCTCGAATTGGTGAATGCTCGCGGCACCCTGGCGCTCGGCGGTTCCCAGGCAATCGGCGCCGGTGTCGCCGCCGCCGAGGATGACGACGTGTTTGCCTTTGGCGTCGATCAGCTCCTGATCGACGGTCCACCCCAGCGCGCGCCGATTGCCCTGCGGCAGATAATCCATCGCGAAGTGAATGCCCTTCAAATCGCGCCCGGGCACCGGCAAATCGCGCGGCTTGGTGGCTCCGCCACAGAGAACGATGGCGTCAAAGTCGCGTTTCAGGTCGGCCACGTTCACGTTGACGCCGACGTTGGCGTTGGTGACGAACTTGATGCCTTCCTCTTCGAGGATCTTCACGCGGCGCTCGACGAACTTCTTCTCGAGCTTGAACTCGGGGATGCCGTACATGAGGAGCCCGCCGACTTTGTCGGCGCGTTCAAAGACGGTTACGGCGTGCCCGGCCTTGTTCAGTTGTGCGGCGCAGCCAAGGCCGGCCGGCCCCGATCCGATCACGGCCACGGTCTTGCCGGTGCGGTGCTGGGGCGGCTCGGCCTTCACCCAGCCGTTCTCGAACGCACGCTCGATGATGCTCAGCTCGATGTTCTTGATGGTGACGGGCTTTTCGTTGATGCCCAGCACGCACGCCTCTTCGCAGGGCGCTGGACAGATGCGTCCGGTGAACTCCGGAAAGTTGTTGGTCTTGAACAGCAGGTCCAGCGCGTCCTTCCACCGGCCGCGATAGACGGCGTCGTTCCAATCCGGAATGAGATTTCCGAGCGGACAACCTGTGGTATCCGTCAGGCCGCCGGTGACGGTATGCCCATGGCAAAATGGAATGCCGCAGTCCATGCAGCGCGCCCCCTGGGCCCGCAGCTTGTCCTCCGGGAACGGTTCGTAGATTTCGTTCCAGTCATTGAGGCGGATGCTGACCGTGCGGCGGGTCGGCGTCTCGCGCTTGAATTCCATGAATCCGGTCGGCTTGCCCATTGGTCGAATCTCTCTAGCTGAAGAACCCGAAACAACTTTCACCTCAACCCGCCCGCATCACTTCCAGTTCTGTCGGCGTGATCGTGAGGATAGCGGATAGCGCCAGTTGATCCGCCACGCTCAATTCACCGCGAATCACCTCCCGTACGGCGCGCTGACGCTCGATTTGATCCCGGCCGGTGAACCCCGCCCAGATCAATGTCCCAACGACCTTGGAAGATGGCGTTGCGCGCTCCAGCTTTACGTCACTCCCGGGAAACCTGCTTTCCAGCAGCCGGCGCACCTTCGTCATCAGAGTTTGTCGGGCCATTTCTGTACTCCGAATATCACGATTTCCGTCGCGGCATTGACACATCTTCGCGTCAATTCCTTCAAGAAATCTCCCTTCATTCCGCGGTCGAGCTGTGCCCTTTTCAGGTACGTCCGCAACGCCTTCTCCGCTCGATAGCGGTGGTTGTTAGACCACTGCACTGCCACGGTGCCAACGTGCGCCGCATATTCTTCAACACGGGCGGCTGGCACAACCTCCACAAACTTCGAGATCTTGTAGAGCCGCAGCAAGTCATGCCGCGCGTCAAATTCCGGGTCAATTTTATGGCGATAAGCGCGGAAAATGCACTCGGTCGCAACTCCGGCCACGTAGTTCGCCAGCACGTACTGTTTCAGGTCATACAACTCGCTGGCGACCGTCACATGCTCTGCGGCCGCGGCTCGATAGCCCTCGCCGCTAAACTCCGTTATTTCAGCGGGTTTCGCCATTTCACCGTCACGCCTTCACCGTCTGCAACTGCGACAACCGCTGCGCAGCCGCCTCCGTCTCCGCCTGGTGCGCCAGCGCGTTTCGGTAATCGATCGGCATCACCTTCACGAACCACCGGAGCTCATTCTCCCAATCGTCGAGAATCGTCTTGGCCGCCGTCGAACCGGTCAGCTTGAAGTGGGTCTCAAGCAATCGCTTTACATCGGCCTTGTCGTCGTCGCCCATCGTTTCCAGGTCCACCTGATCCACGTTGCAGCGCTGTTGGAACATTCCCTGGGTGTCGTAGACGTAGGCGATGCCACCGCTCATGCCGGCGGCGAAGTTTCGGCCTGTTGAGCCGATGACGACGACGCGTCCGCCGGTCATGTACTCGCAGCCGTGATCGCCGCAGCCTTCGACGACGGCGTTGGCGCCGCTGTTGCGGACGGCGAAGCGTTCACCGACGACGCCGCGCAGGAACATTTCGCCGCTGATCGCGCCGTAACCGCAGGTGTTGCCGGCGATGATGTTGTCCTCCGCTTTGAAGATGCTGTCTTTCGGGGGGTAAATCGCCAGCCGGCCGCCGCTCAGTCCCTTGCCGACATAGTCATTGGCGTCGCCTTCGAGCAGGAGCGTGATGCCATGGGCCAGGAACGCGCCGAGGCTTTGTCCGGCCGATCCGTTCAGCTTGAACGTGATGGTGTCATCGGGCAGGCCGGCGAAACCGTACTTTCTCGCGACCTCGCCTGAGAGCGTCGTGCCGACGGTGCGGTTGGTATTGTGGAGCGTCAGTTCTTCGCTGACCTTTACGCCGCGCTCGAGGGCCGCCTTGGCCATCGGGATGAGCTTCGTGTTGTCGAGGGACTTGTTGAGCCCATGGTCCTGCGTCGTGCGGTTGACTATGCCCCAGCTCGCCGGGACATCGGGGCGGTGCAGGATCAGCGCCAGGTCCAGCGATCGCGCCTTGGGATGGCTCGAGACGTCCTGGAATTCGAGCAGATCGCTGCGCCCGACCATGTCGGTGAGCTTGCGGAATCCGAGCGATGCCATGATCTCGCGCAGCTCCTCGGCGATGAAGAACATGAAGTTGATCACGTGTTCAGGCTTGCCGGCGAATTTCTTTCGCAGCTCGGGGTCCTGCGTCGCGATTCCGACCGGGCAGGTATTTAAGTGGCACACGCGCATCATGATGCACCCGCTGGCGATCAGCGGCGCGGTGGCAAAGCCGAACTCCTCGGCGCCCAGCAGAGCCGCGATGGCGACGTCGCGGCCGGTCTTCAACTGCCCGTCGGTTTGCAGGACGATCCGGTCGCGCAGGTTGTTGAGCACGAGCGTTTGCTGCGTCTCGGCGAGCCCGAGTTCCCAGGGAATGCCCGCGTGCTTGATGCTGGTTAGCGGTGATGCGCCGGTCCCGCCGTTGTCGCCGCTGATGAGGATATGATCGGCCTTGGCCTTGGCGACACCGGCGGCGATGGTGCCGACGCCTACTTCGCTCACGAGCTTGACGCTGACCCGCGCGCGGGGGTTGGCGTTCTTCAGGTCGTGAATGAGTTGCGCGAGGTCCTCGATCGAGTAAATGTCGTGATGCGGGGGCGGCGACACCAGGCCGACGCCGGGCGTGCTGTGCCGCAGCTTGCCGATATAGGGGTCCACCTTGTGGCCGGGCAATTGACCGCCCTCGCCGGGCTTGGCGCCTTGCGCCATTTTAATCTGCAACTCGTCGGCGTTGACCAGGTACTCGGTGGTGACCCCGAAGCGCCCGCTCGCGACCTGTTTGATGGCCGAGCGGCGCAGCATGGGCTTGCCGTTCGCCCAGGTGATGGTTTTGCCGCTATCGTCCACGTCAGGCTTAAAGCGGTCCGCGTCTTCGCCGCCCTCGCCGGTGTTGCTCTTGCCGCCGATGTAGTTCATCGCCAAAGCCAGATTCTCGTGCGCCTCCTTGCTGATCGAGCCGAAGCTCATGGCGCCGGTGCAGAAGCGCTTGACGATCTCGCTGGCGGGCTCGACCTCTTCGATTGGAACGGCGGCGTTTAGCCTCTTGAAGTTCAATAGCCCTCGGAGCGTGCATCGGCGGGTGGCCTCGTCATTCACGCGCGTGCTGTATTCCTGGAACGCCTTGGCGCTGTCGATCCGCACGGCGTGCTGGAGGCGCGCGACGGTTTCGGGGTTGTACATGTGGTACTCGCCCTCGCGGCGCCACTGGTACTGGCCGCCGGCGTTGAGCACCTGGCCGTCGACGCGGATGGGCGGGAAACCACGGCGGTGTCGCTCGAGCGCCTCAGCCGCGATCACGTCGAGCCCGATGCCGCCGATGCGGCTGGCCGTGCCGGTGAAGTATCGTTCGATCACGTCCTTGCCAACACCGATCGCCTCAAAGATCTGCGCGCCGCGATAGCTCTGGACCGTGCTGATGCCCATCTTGCTGGCGACCTTGATGATGCCCTTGTTGGCCGCCTTGATGAAGTTTTTCTTGGCCTGCTCGAGGGTCAGGTCCTTGGGCAGGATGCCGTCCTTGTGCAGGTCGGCGATCGTCTCAAATGCGACATAGGGATTGATCGCTCCGGCCCCGTAGCCGATCAACAGGCAGAAATGGTGTACCTCGCGCGCTTCGCCGGTCTCGATGACCAGCCCGGCCTGGGTGCGCGTGCCTTCGCGGATCAGGTGATGGTGTACCGCGCCTGTGGCGAGCAGGCTCGGGATCGGCGCCCGATCGTGATCGACGCCACGGTCGCTCAGGATGAGGATCGAATAACCGTCTTTTACGGCATCGCGTGCCCGCTGGCAGAGCTCATCGAGCGAGCGCTGCAATCCCTCGGCGCCATCGCTCACCGTGAACAGCATGGGCAGCGTGATCGACTTGATCTCGCCGACCTGCACTTCGCGCAGCTTCGCCAGATCGGCGTTGCTCAGGATCGGCGTCTTCAGCTTGACGAGGTGCGCCGCCTTGGGGGACTCCTCCAGCAGGTTCCCCTCGCGGCCCAGGTAGGTCAGCAGCGACGTCACCAGCGCCTCGAAGTTGGCATCCAACGGCGGGTTGGTCACCTGCGCGAACAACTGCTTGAAATAGTTGAACAGCGGCTGCGGGCGATCGCTTAGGCACGCGAGGGGCGTGTCGGTTCCCATCGACCCGATGGCCTCGGCGCCGTTGACGGCCATTGGCGTCATCAGGATGCGGAGGTCTTCGACCGTGTAGCCGAAGGCATGTTGCCGAACCAACAGCGAGTCATGGTCGGGCTGGTGGACGTTCTGCGGCGCCGGGAGTGAATCCAGCTCGTACATGTATTCTTCGAGCCACTTTCGCCACGGCCGCTTGTCCACGAGCTCGCGCTTGATCTCCTCATCGTTCACGATGCGACCCTTCTGCTGGTCGATCATGAAGATTTTGCCCGGCTGGAGCCGCCACTTGCGGAGCACTGCCTTGGGGTCGACCGGCAGCACGCCGACTTCGCTGGCCATGATGACCAGATCGTCCTTGGTCACGTAATAGCGACTGGGCCGAAGCCCGTTTCGATCCAGCACCGCGCCGACGAGCGTGCCGTTGGTAAACGTGACGGAGGCCGGGCCGTCCCAAGGCTCCATCAGGCAGGCGTGGTACTCGTAAAACGCCCGCAGGTCCGGGTCCATCAGAGTATTGGCCTGCCAGGCCTCGGGGATCATCATAAGCACCGAGTGGGGCAGCGATCGACCATTGAGCGTAAGGAACTGCAGGCAGTTGTCGAAGGTGGCGCTGTCGGAGCCGGACTCGGTGACGATGGGGAACATCTTCTGAAGCTCGTCGCCGAACACGTCGCTCTTCAGCGATCCGTAGCGGGCGCGCATCCAGTTGCGGTTGCCGCGGAGCGTGTTGATCTCACCATTGTGGGCGATGTAGCGGTAGGGGTGCGCCCGGTCCCACGTCGGGAAGGTGTTGGTGCTGAACCGGCTGTGAACGATGGCGAGCGAGCTGGCAAAGTCGGGCTCCGACAGATCGGGGTAATACTTCCGCACCTGCGCGGAAACCATCATGCCCTTGTAGACGATGCGATTAGCGGACAGGATCGAGATATAGAACTCTTTCTTGGCGGCGTCGGAGAAGTTGCCGAACTCGATCGTGTTTTCGGCCCGCTGGCGGACGAGGTATAGCCGGCTGTCAAACCCGCTGCGGTTGAAGAAGTGCTCGTCGGGGGCGACGAAGATCTGGCGGATCTTGGGCTCGCTCTTTCGGGGCGTGGGGCCGATGAATTGGCTGTTGACGGGCACATCGCGCCAGCCGAGCACCTTCATGCCAAAGTCGCGGACGATCTTCTCCATTGCCTGCTCGCACTCATGCCGCGCAACCATGTCCTTCGGGAGGAACAGCATCCCCACGCCGTACTCGCCGGGTTTGGGCAGCGCGAAGCCAAGTTCGTTGCACTTTCGCACGAAGAACTCGTGGGGGATCTTGGTGAGAATGCCCGCTCCGTCGCCGCTGTCGGGCTCGCAGCCGCAGCCGCCGCGGTGCTCCATGTTTTCGAGCATCAAGAGCGCGTCGGAGACCACCTTGTTCGAGGCTTTGCCCTTCAGATGGCAGATGAACCCCACCCCGCATGAGTCATGCTCATAATCGGGGTGGTAGAGACCCTGCGGCCGCGGAAAACCTTGCGGGTGACCGTTGTTCATGATTCCAGGAGATAAAAAAGCGGTACGCCGGTTAGCAGAACCCGCAACAGCCAGTGTCCGACGCATCCGGACTTGGCACGCTGGCACCCGAAAGTGCCGAACCGACAATAGTAGCGAACAAATTAAGCAATCACAAGTTTTTCGGCAAAGCTGTCATCCGACAACGAATTGCCACAGGCCGCGCCGCTTTCCAAGCAACTCGTCGCGGATGTCCCACTCATTTGCGTAGCGAAACGTGATGTGATTCTGACGAATTACGCATTTTCGCGGCGGCTCGCGAATCGCATAAATCGGTGAAGGTGTCGTTCGGTGTTTGCCTAGAGTTTAGGCAAATAATGTCCCCTGATTCAAGACGCCCCGAAAATGTCGCTGAATTTGCCTATTAAGTAGGCGACTTGTTGCCCTCTGCCAACGAATGCGTCAATCCTCTTCTGAATTCAACGGCAGCGGATGAATCCGGAGGTCAGAATTTATTACCGCTTTAGGCGACCAATGTGCAGTGGCATGGAAGTGTCCTTCTTGTCGTAAATGTCCCGCAGTGCGATGGGACTATCGCGGCGATTGAGTCGCCTTTGCCCAAGCTTCCCAGCCGCCGCGGAAGATGCTCACGCGCCCGTATCCCGCATCGAGAAGCCGTGCGGCCACGCGGTCGCTAAACGGACAACCGGGGCTCTGGCAATATACGATGACGGCGGCGTCCTTGGGGATCATTGGTGCGTGGTTGGCGAACCAATCCGAACCGGCATTAGGCGGGACGCTCAAAGCGCCGGGAACGTGCCCGGCCGCGTAGTCTTCCGCATACCGAGCGTCGATGATAAAGGTTCCATGCGCGCCGGATCGCGCGGCGTCACGAACCTCTGAAATGGATGCGGCATGGAGGAAGTCTCCGCGGTGACGCCGATCCGCTTCCTTCGCGACGCCGCCCTTGCGCCACAGGCCCATCGGTGAAACCAGGTGGTAAGCGGCGCTGGCCGTCGTGCAGGCAGCCAACAGAGCGCAGGTAGTCACAAATAAGCGGAGCGGGGGGCGGATCGACAGGCTGTCTCTCAAGCCCTCTCGATCCCACCAGCGCGCGAAGAGGAGCACCACCAGCAGCAGAGGCGCCCAAGGGAGAACGCCGGCCCATTGCCAACCCTCGGAGCGCAACCGGTTCACGGGCCGTCGTGCCACGAGGATGCCCACTCCATCCCACCGCTTGGCGAACTCGTCGTTTCGCCAAACGCGGGTTGGCTCGTTCGGATCGATCACTCGCACGCCGCTTCCATCATCCGCCGCGCCGACCGCCACGACGTAATGATCGTAGTCGGGCGCGTTGGCAGACGAACGTACGTGGAGGATGACCGGGTACGGGGATCGTTCGAGGAATCCGGTGGTGAGATTTCCATACGACCGTGACCAGAGGCCCACCCGTGCCGCGGCCCCGGCGACTTCGGGCATGGACGAGCCTCGGACGCATCCCACAAACTCCGGTTTCAGAAGGCCCGCGAGCTCGACGTCGATCCCCTCGACCGCGGCAGCCGCATAAACGGAAAGCACGCCGCAGTACGGCCGGCTCGCCTCGAAGGTTTCCGTCTCGGCGGACGCGCTCCCAACCGCCGCTGCAAACAGGAACACAATCGCGATCCAATCTCTACGCATGATCGGCCGCTCCACTGGCCCGCGAACGCTTGATACGTCACTTGACCCGTCGCGAGGAAAGGAACTTTGCGCCCAGATACCAAGCCACCAGCACCGCCGCCGCCGCTGCGGCCGGGAGCAATCCCTTCATCCACCAGGAAGTGCCCGCGCCGTTGGCATGAATGCTCGGCACGACCGCAAGCGCATCGATGGGGTTCGCCTCTCTCTTTGCTACGGCCGCCGATTCGCGCTGGAGCCGCTTTATTTGTTCGACATTAATGGCGGGAACGACGTCCCCATTTTTCCAGGTGTACCGGATGCCGGATTTTAGGTTGTCCGCTACAAATACCTGCGACCCGTTCGGGATGTGCCCGACCCCAAATGCCCAATCGGGGAATTTCTCGGGATTCAACGCGAATTCTCGCCGTTGAAGCGTAAGGTTGTCGCTCGAGCGAAGGCCGACGAGACCCTCTTGTTCTGGCTTTGAGGTAATCGCAGTATGAAGGCGCCCTGACGTCGCGATGCTGGGCCGTTGTGGGTCCGCATACTCCACATCTTCGACATCCGTTGCATATTTCTCGTACTCCTTGCCT
Source organism: Tepidisphaerales bacterium (assembly GCA_038221115.1). GTDB lineage: Bacteria > Planctomycetota > Phycisphaerae > Tepidisphaerales > Tepidisphaeraceae > JANXVV01. Next base: position 5,241 of record JBBRIN010000007.1, on the reverse strand, counting down.
GGCTCGCTTTGCGTGATCGAGTAGGCTCGCAAGAGGCTGTCTGCCTTCGTGCGAACGACCTGAAGCCGCCAGCCGTTGCCTATGAGCGTCGATTCCTCGGACAGTCCAGATTTGTGGGAAACGTCATGCACCTTGGCCGAACTGCGGTTTTGAAGCAATAGCGAATTGACGTCAATTGGCCCAACGTCCCCCAACATCAGCTTTCCATCCAGAAAGTCGCCGCAAACATCCATGTGAATATCTTCAGCGAATCGGTCGGCGACGTTGGTTGTTCCGACGTTTAGCGTGACCGAACTGCCTGCCGTGTAATGCACCGAGCGACGATTCGCGATGATATCGTCGACGAGCATATCATCCGCGGGCTTGCTGAGATTCATCTTTCCACTTGCCCGTTCGATCGGGTGGGACGATATGAGTTGTCTGACGTGAAGGCGCGCGGTCGGGAGGTCGGCGCAGCGCGTGCCCTTCACTTGCCAGTACCGTTTACGCGTCCCATTGTCATCGATAAATGTCGTGTCGGCGGACACTGTGAATTGATAGATCGAGACATCTAAGGGGTGTGCGTCGGCGTGGAGCACGACTCCCACCGCAAGCTGGACTATCCACAAACCCGCAACCTTCCAAACATTTTTCAAAAGGAAATGAAGCAGAAAGAGATGACATGTTTACCCCACAGGCATTGCCGGCCGGCGTGTACCGCCAATCGCGTAAAATTGATCCCGCTAGCTACTACAGCGTGCTCCTGCTCTCAGTAGCCGGAAGCGCAGTTTTCATCCTTCCCATCACATGAGGGGGGACACAGATTGGGTTTTGCGTCGACGCAAGTCAGGTTGTTTCCGGGACTCGACAGGCAGCCGTTTCGAAAGATTGATTTACAGGAGTTATTCTTTGTGCATGTGCTGGAAACGAGCTTACACCCTGCGGGATTCGCCCCACCCACACGATCGCGTGACGCAAACACCTTGGGCATGCCCGCAATCCCCAGCACGACGATCACCAGTACGGTAGAGGCCACCGCCTTCAAACCAGCAACATGCTTGAGCGCCATGATCCACCTTCCAATCGTTGCCAAACATTCGGAATTCAGCATCTGAGAACATCTCAGGACGCGGTTTTCCGAAGCTTGTGATTATCGATCGACCTTCGGTTACGTCAAGCGACAAGTTCAACAATTCTGGAGTCGATCGGCGTTGAATGAAGGGGGCGTTCGGGGTTCGACGCATCTGGCGTTTGTGTAATGCAGTAGGACACTTTCCCAGCTCCAGACGTTTCCTTTGCAATCGACTGCACACCGTTATTTCTGCCTATAAATTAGGCGATTGGGCTGTTAACACAAGCTGTGTCCTAGCGCGATGCGCGCAGTGCCCAATAATCAGGCGCAGTGTTTCTGCCCGCATGTCCCTCGCCAATGGCCGACAATTTCAACTGGATGGATCGCCGGGGACGGCTTGCAGTTCATAATCCATTGCGATAAGCCAGACAGCATGTCCCCAACAGGATAGGTATATTGGCGAAGATGAGGATTCTGAGGAACTCATTCGTCGATCATTTCGTAAGGATGCAGTGCGCGGGCGAGCATCATGTCCACAAGGTTTGGGGAAGCGGAAGTTGAAAGTGGCAATGACGGAGGGCCGATTGATGGCACGAGGCGAGACGCTGCTGCAACGGGCGAAACACAATGCGTGGCTTGGAGCGACGTTGCTGCTGTGGCTGGCGGCGATTGGGGCGCTTTCGTTTCGCTTTGGATTGTTGCCTGCGATCGTTCCCCCGGCCGATGACGCCTTCGTTGGTTTAAGCGTCAAAGAGATCACCAATCGCCTTGGCAAGCCGAACGATCAACGGCAGGGGCATTACGGGAATCCGCACTATCAGTGGGATGCGACGTACGAGCCGTGCGAAAGCCTGACGTATCGAAAGTGGAATGGCACGCTGTACATATCGGTGTATCCGAAGCATGGGGAGTGGGTGTGCTTCTGCTCGAACTGGGTTTCGGCGGGTCATTCGTTCTGATCGGCTGACGGCGTGCGGGCTAAGCTCGGGCTTGGCCGCGTCATTGGCAGACGCGCGCACTTTGAGTTATGCCCATTGCAGCGATGCCCGACGCCACGGTCACCATCTGCCTCGATGAGCCTATCGGGGTCATCTCGCCGAACCTGCATGGCCACTTCGCCGAGCATCTCGGCGGGTGCATCGAGGGGGGGATTTGGGTCGGTCCGGAATCCGTCATCCCGAACACCGGCGGGCTTCGCTCGGATGTTCTGGACGCGCTGCGCCATTTACAGATTCCAGTTCTGCGATGGCCGGGTGGCTGCTTCGCGGACGATTACCATTGGGAAGACGGCGTTGGCCCGCGCAAGGACCGGCCGCGGCGCGTGAACCTGTGGTGGGGACAGAATGTGGAGACGAATGCGTTTGGCACGCATGAGTTCATCGCGCTGTGCCGGTATCTGGGAGCGGAGCCCTACCTGGCGGGGAACGTCGGCTCGGGCACGGTGCGGGAGATGCGCGACTGGGTGGAGTATTGCAACTTCGCCGGCGACAGCTCCCTTGGGCGCCGCCGGGCTGCCAACGGCTCACCGCAACCATTCGGCGTGAGATACTGGGGCGTCGGGAATGAATCGTGGGGGTGCGGCGGGAACCTGATGCCGGAAGAATATGCGACGGATTACCGCCGCTACGCGACTTATCTGCGCGACTTTGGCGAATCGCCGCTGTACCTCATCGCCTGCGGGCCGGATGGAAACCGCCCGGATTGGACGCGCCGGTTTTTCACCAGCCTCATGGCGACGTCCGCCTTCAGCACGCATTGCCATCGGCGGATTCATGGGTTGGCGGCGCATTACTACTGCGGCGCGGCGGGCACCGCGACGGAATTCACCGTCGATCAATGGTACGAGCTTCTTCAAAACGCGGCGCGCATGGAGCAGGTGATCGTCGATCAGCGGCGCGTGATGGACGAGTTTGACCCGAAGCGCGACATTGGCCTGGTGATCGACGAGTGGGGCACGTGGCACCCGCCGACGCCTGGGCGGAACCCGTTGCACCTGTGGCAGCAGAGCACGCTGCGCGATGCGCTGGCGGCGGCGATCACGCTGGATACGTTCCATCGCCACGCGGACAAGGTGGTGATGGCCAACCTGGCGCAGGTGGTGAACGTGCTTCAGTCGCTGATCCTCACGGACGGCGATCGAATGGTGCTTACGCCGACGTATCACGTCTTTGATATTTATCGCGCACATCGGGGAGGGACGAGCGTGCGGGTGGAGATCGAAGCGCGGGAGATCGCTTTTGCGGTGGGGGAGGAGCGGCGCGGGCTTGCGGGGGCAAGTGGTTCTGCCTCCGTTAGAAACGGCAAACTCACGCTAAGCCTTGTAAATCCCCATGCTTCGCTCCCCTTAATAATCAACGTCGCACTTCGTGGGGGCCACATCCCGGCGGGGTCTGTTCAGGTCTGCCACATTCACCACGACGATTTGGGCGCGCATAACTCTGCTGGAAATCCTGCCCTCGTTCGCCCGGAAGCGGCTACGACGCAGATTGGCCATTCTGAATGGCGCCTCAATCTACCGGCCGCGTCGATCTCGGCGCTAACCGTGCCGTTTCTACACGGGTAAATCGATTCCATCGTCAGGGGGTGGTGCCGTGGACCGGAGCCAACCGCGGAAGCCCGATTCCTCGGGGGAAATTAGATTATTATTTATTCCTGAAAAAATTAAGGCGCCTATGCTATCCTTCCGCTAATCAGGTACCCACGTTCCGCAGAGAAGTAATCCAGTGTGATAGTTGACATCGCGTAACTTGTTCAATTTGCCCGGGAGGGCCGGGCGGGAGAATTGCGTGCCTACATTGCGCCGTCAACGAATCGTCAAGAAGGGGAGTTCGTCGAAGTCTGCGGGGAGGGATGGTGCCGCAGCGTGCCGCTCGCGCTGGTCGGCGGTGAGGCGGGCCTCAGCATCCGCGGCGCCGCTTGGCGCGGCGGTATTCATCGGCGCGGGGCTGCGGTTGTCGGCGTCGGCGGCGAACCAGTTCTTTGACGGGGATGGCATCGGCACGGTAGGCGGGGGCTCGGGCGTGTGGGACACCACCAGCCCTCGCTGGACCAACGACGCCACCAACACCACCTACGTCAATTGGGTGAACGCCAACATCGACGATGCCTTCTTCACCGGCAGCTCCGGCGTCGTTCAGCTCAACTCGGCGATCACCGTCCGCTCGTTGAACTTCACCAGCAACTACACCTTCATCAACCCCGCCGGCACGTCGCTGAATAGCCTCACGTTCGCGGGCAACGGCGCCGGCACCGTCGACACCGGAACCAATACCGTCGAGCTCTTCGCCCCCATGGGGGGAACGAGCGGCCTGACGAAGACCGGGGCCGGCGTCTTCATCTTCCATGGCGGCAACGCCGCCATCACCGCCCCCTTCAACGTCAATCAGGGCACGCTCGCGCTCGGCAACTCGGCATTTGCCGACATCCCCAACGTCGACGTCAACGTCGCCAGCGGCGCCACGCTCGATCTGGGCTTTTTCGGCGGCGGATATAACGACGGCTTTGGCATCCTGACCGGCTCGGGCAATGTCCACCTGGGCACCAACCCCAACCTCGGCGTCAACACCGGCAGCTCCTTGAGCATCGGCGCCAACAGCAACTCCGGCTCGTTCACCGGCGTCATCTCCGGCGCCGGCGGCCGCATCACCAAGGTCGGAAGCGGCACGTGGAGCGTCGGCGGCACCAATACCTACTCCGGAATTACCGTCATCAGCGCGGGTACCCTGCAACTCCTGAGTTCTACCGCTCTGCCCGCCAACTCGCCCGTCTTCATCTCCTCCGGCGCCACCCTTAACCTTAATGGCAACGATGCCTCCGCCGGATCGCTCGGCACCGCCTCCACCGGCGCAATCATCAACCTCGGCGCCAACACCCTGACCATCGGCGGCGACAACTATTCCAATTCCTGGGCCGGGGTGGTCAATGGCGCCGGCGGCAAGCTCGTCAAAATCGGCACCGGCACTCAGGTCTTTTCCGCCGTCGCCAGCACCTATACCGGCGGCGTCGTCGTCAAGGGCGGCACCTTCATCGCCAGCGCGGACAGCCGATTGGGCGGCGACCCCGGCGCCTTCGTACCCACCTACCTGACCCTCGACGGCGGCACATTCGGCGACTTCGTCGGCGCACCCTACGCCCTGATCGCCAACCGCGGGATCACCATCACCACCAACAACGGCTCCCTCAACACCGTC
>JBBRIN010000006.1:0-20382 GCA_038221115.1 Tepidisphaerales bacterium | reverse complement strand
CAGTGATCTGAACCGGCATCCCCACTCGTCATCCTGAAGCAACTCACGACATCAGCGGCTCGGCGCATTGAACCGGCCGATGCCGATCGATCTCCGCCTTAAAATCCCCCAGGCTCGGCCAGTGCGTCCGCGCGTTCAAATCCACTTCAGCCACCGCCACCGTGCCCCATTCTTGAGCCAGCGCAACGGTCTCGCCGGTATGGTCGAACACCGCGCTCAGCATCCAGTTCCTGCCAATGTCCTCGTAGGTGCTGCTGACCAGATACGCGTGGTTTTCACACGCGCGCGCGCGGGCCAGCAGCGGGTTACAGCCCCAGACCGGCCACGCGATCACTTCCGCGCCGCGGTTCGTCAGCTCGCGGGCAACTTCGGGGAAGAACCCGTCATAGCAGATCATCAGCCCCAGCTTGCCGAATCGGGTGTCGAACACCGGATAGTCGTGCCCGGGGCAAATGCCGCCGTCGATCTCGCTGCGCGGCAGGCACGTCTTGCGGTACTTTCCGATGAGCTGCCCATCCGGACCGATGAGCGCCGCGGTGTTGTAAACGAGATGCCCCTCGCGCTCGAGCAAGCCTGGCACAATGTAAAGGTTATGCCGCTTCGCCAGCTCGCCAAAATACTTCGTCGACGGCCCTGGGATCGGCTCGGCCACCTCGTGGTACTTCTTGTGAAGCCCGACATAAGTCAGCGTTTCCCCCAGCACGACCAGATCCGCCTTCTGTTTCGCCGCCTCGGCGATCAGCGGCTCGTACATGCGGCAGTTGTCCATCGGCGATGTGCCGTCCTTGGGCATGAAGTGCGCCGTCGCCAGCCGCGCGATGCGCGGCGGCAGCGGCGCAGCTTCGGCGAAAGAGAGATCCGCCCAACGGACCTGCCCATTGGCGCACCACTGCAGGTGAAGCTCGACCACAAGCTGCGTCGCTTTCGGCGGCGCGAGATAGGTCTCCGCCATCTCCACCCAACCCTCCGGTCGCACGCTGCGCGGAGCCGGAAACTCGGTCTCAGCCATCGCCTTCATCCCGCGAAGGACGTTGGTCACGGCAGGCCCATCGAGCGGCACCGCGTGGCCTTGCTCGTTCCGCCAATTCAGCTTCGCCACCACGCTGCGGCGCGGAACCGGCACATGCTCCGTCTTATACAGAGCCGCGAATCGGTACGTCTTCCCCCCGGTGACCGGAAACGATCGGCTCCAGTACCCGTCGAGACCCTCGCGCGAGTCCGCTCGGATCAGCAGCGCCTGCCCCGAGCCAGGCCCCGCGTGCGGCTCGATCTGAAATTCCGGCCGAAGCTCATCGCGCGGCGACGCGGCTATCCAATCTTCCTGCGGCGCTGCATCGCCGCCTCGCAAGAACTGCTGCCCCGCAGCCAGCGTCAGCCCGGTAGCGGCGGCGGTGGCGAGAATCTGACGGCGCGTGAAATCGGCTTGCGGCATGCGTGCCTCGGGGTTGAAGTGATCGGTCATCCCGTTGTACCGCGCCAAGCCGTGCCTTGTTCACGTCCTACGGTTCGATTTCCCGCTCTCGGGCAACGGCAACGACGAGCCTGCGTAGGAATCTTATGAAACTGAACTGGCGAGGGCTAACGGTTCTAGGCTTGGCGGGGATTCTTTCGGCACCTGCAGTCGCCGAGCCGCGCGAACCGGGCGAGCCCGTCAGCGCGCGTGAATTGCGCGAGCGCCAGGGCCTAACTCCCGGTGATACCCTCCTCTTCAACGGCTGGGGCGTCACCCCCGCCGGCCGACATACGCGAACCAGCGACATGCCGCTCAAAATGGTCGTCTCACCCGACGGCAAGCGGCTGATCGCAGTCTGCGGCGGCTTTGTAAACCAGGGCCTCGCCGTCATCGATATCGCCACCCGAGAGGTGACCCAATTCCTCCCGCTCGCGGAAGCGTGGAACGGCTTGGCGTTCGATCGCGAGGGCAAGCGAATCTTCGTGTCGACCGGCGACAAAGGCGCGATCGAGATTTTCAAATATGAGGACGGCCGCGCAACCCACGATCGATCCGTGACGCCCGATGCGCAGGCGCACATCACATTTCTGGCGGGCATCGCCGTACACCCGGTGACCGGCAAGGTCTACATCTGCAATGAGGGGAATCACGAGCTATGGGTCCTGGATGCCGACACACTCGCACTCTCGAAGAAGGTCAGTGTCGGGCTGCACCCTCATTCGTGCATTGTCGGCGCGGACCAAAAGCACGTCTATGTAAGCAATTGGGGCAGCAGAAGCGTCAGCGTCATCGACACTGGTGACGACGGCAAGGTCCGCGACATGACCGTCGGGTTGCGGCCGAATGACATGGCGCTCGCCCCTGACGGCCGGCTGTTCGTCGCCTGCGCCGGTGACAACAGCGTTCACGTCATTCAGACGCGGGTGCTCGAGCGCGTCCCCGAGATGGCCAGCCCCAACCGCCGGCTATGGGAGGGCGCGCGCGAGGTGATCTCCACCTCCATCTATCCCCAGTCCCCCGAAGGCAGCACTCCCGATGCCGTCGCGGTATCGCCCGACGGCAAAACGCTCTTCGTCGCCAACGCCGACAACAATGACGTGATGGTCGTCGACATCTCCGGCGCCATCCTCGACGACAAGGTGCGGAAGTTTCAGGAAAGTCATTCCGTCGCCAACGGCTTTCTCCCGGTTGGCTGGTATCCAACGGCCCTGGCGGTCAGCCCCGATAACAAGACCTTGTTCGTGGCCAACGGCAAAGGGCTGCGATCGCAGGCTAACGGCGTGGTGAAGGATCCCGCGGCCGCGGAGCTAAAGCCCGGCCACAAGGTCCCCTTCGCCCACATCGGGCGCACCTTTGAAGGCTGGGTCTCGTTCATCGACAAGCCCGACGCCGCGGGCATGGCCGAGTACACCAAGCAGGTCAGGCGCAACTCGCCCTACACGCCCGAATCCTTTCAGCGCGCCGCCGGCCCCTCCAGCCCCACCGCGATACCCGATCGCGTGGGCGCCCCATCGCCGATCAAGTACGTCTTGTACGTCATCAAGGAGAACCGCACTTACGACCAGGTATTGGGCGACATGACCGACGCCGGCGGCAAGCGCATCGGCAACGGTGAACCGCGGCTCACGCTGTATGGCGAGGACATCACGCCCAACCAGCACAAGATCGCCCGCGAATACGTGCTATTGGACAACCTCTATTGCAACGGCGAAGTCAGCGTGGACGGCCACAGTTGGTGCGACGCGGCGATGGCCACCGACTTCAACACGCGCTCGTGGATCATGTCCTACTCGAAGCACGGCAAGCTCCCCGGCAACGAGGAAATGGAAAACCCCGCCGCCGGATATCTCTGGGACCTCTGCAAACGGCACGGCGTCACCTATCGCAACTACGGCGAAGGCGCCCAGCGCGTGCCCTCGACAAACCGGGGCAAGTGGCCCCCCTCATGGGCCGAGCGCGACATGGACAAGGTGAAGTATTGGATCGACGATCTACAGCAGGCGGAGCGCGATGGGCAGGAGCCGCCGCGCTTCACGATCATGTCGCTTGGTGAAAATCACACCAAGGGCGCCGCCCCCGGCGCTAATACCCCCAACGCGTGTGTCGCGAGCAACGATCTTGGCCTGGCGCGAATCGTCGAAGCCGCAACCCGCTCGAAGTTCTGGAAGGAGATGGCGATCTTCGTCATCGAGGACGATGCCCAGAACGGGCCCGATCACGTGGACGCCCATCGCACCATCGGATTTGTCATCAGCCCGTTCTGCAAGCGCGGGCACATCGACAGCACCCTGTACACGACGGCCAGCATGATCCGGACGATGGAGCTGATCCTGGGCGTGCCGCCGATGACGCAATATGACGCGGGCGCGACGCCGATGTTTGGATGCTTCACCGCCGAGCCGAAAGCGGAGCCTTACACCGTTGTGCAGCCCAAGGTGGATCTCAACGCGATGAACCCAGGTAATGCTCCCTTTTCAAAGGCATCGGCGGCGATGGATTTTCGCGAGTACGACCGCGCGCCGGAGGATGAGCTGAACCGCATTTTGTGGCACATGGCCAAAGGCGATCTGGCATACCCGGTGGCGATTCATCGGGCGTTGTTCACCGGCGAGTGACGCAAAGACAAATCATTTTTCCGCCCGGTGAAGACTCGCAGCGCCATTGGGCGCCATGGCCAGAACCGTGTGGCTCTCCGACAGCAGCCAATGAAGGCGATCTCGATGGTCCATTCCCTCCCAGTGCTCAAGGCTCATGCTGAGCGTCAGATGCTGGCGCTCCATTCGGTTGGTGGCGCGGCGGATGGAATCCTCGCTGATCGACGAGGCCATGCCCTCGTCGCGCAGATGGAAGCAGATGCCGGCGATGATCCGGTTCGGGTCAAACTGTAATACCATCGACGGCCGTGGCAAAGGCAGGGACGAGTGGTTGTTGTCCTGAGAGATATTCTGAGATCTCATGGCGCGCTCCTCATGGGCAAACTACCTATCAAACGTCTACTGCGAACGTCGTACCGGGAGCAAAACGGGGTTGAAAAGGTTGAGAGGGGCGCGGTTGTGCCATTTGCAGCGGATTTTAGGATTGGCGCCTCGGTTCGTTGACGCCAGGCTCGTGCCGGTACACGTCTTAAGCATCGGCAAACCACCCGCAAGTCGTCCAGCGGATGGTGTAATCCTCATCACCGGCGGCGTCGGCGGTCTTATCAAATGCCGGCGGGCTGGGCCGGCACGCATTTGATTATTCCCGCCCCTGCGATGGTCGATCCATCGGGAGTTCGGCGTCACTTCTCAAATGGAGAGAACATGTCCACCCGCTCCGTGGCCGCCATCGCCGCCTTGTCGTTCGTCGCGGTTAGTGCGTTGGGTTGCTCGAGTGCCGCATATAAAGGCGCGTCGCCGTCGGTGCGGAGCTTCACCGAAGCGCCGCAGACGCGCGACATGTACGTCGGCATGAACTGGAAATTCTCGCTGGATCGGGCGGACGATTACCACGCGCCGATGGATCTGTCGCGGGCCTCTACGGCGGCGCTGCCGGCGTCGTCGGGGGGAAACGCGCTATCGTCGGTTTCGGGGAACTAAAATTCCAACCGTGAGTCGCTTGGCGTCCTGAGCGCGGCGAAGAATCTGGCCGGACTACGGGTCGCGTGGATTCTTCGCTGCGCTCAGAATGACAGCGCTGGGGCGTTGCCCCGGGTCATTTGCCCTTTTTGTCGGGTTCCTTGGCCGTGCCCTTGTTGTCCACGGAGTCGGCGATCATGTGGTAGTGGATCGTCACCTTCGCGCCGACTTTGAGCTCGCCCTCGACCTTCGTGTCGGAGGTGCGGTCGATCTCCCATTTCTCGTCGTCCGGCTTCTGGACGACAATCATCTTGTCGGTCAGCTCGATGACCTTGCCGGTCACCTGGTACTTCTTGGCCGCGGCCAAGGCGGAGAGCGAGAAGAGGAAGGACGCGAGCAGACAGAGGACGAGGGAACGGGAAAGACGCATAGGAACCTCCGGGGGGTAAGAGTTTGATTAGAGTAGTTTCAACGAGGGGAAAACCCCACTGTGAAAATGCCCGAAGTAGGCGGTCATTCTCATGACGTGACCACTGGCTCGGGGCCGAAGGATTCGAAGCGATCGACCCACTCGCGGAGCATGGATGGGTCCAAGTCGAACCAGTATTCCACCCGGGACTTCACCCATTCGCCGTGACCCCGCAATTGTCGTTTCGATAGGAAGCCACACGCGGCCAGGTCGCCCTTTGGGGTCACTATTTTCAGGCGCAGCTCGAATTCTTCGGGGGACATTGCATATAGGGCGGCCTCGCCGATGCGCTCGCGCTCGAGGCGATTGAGGTGCACGATGAAGTGCACCCAGTCTTGCCGGGCGATCCAGACTTGATCGTATTCACCGGTGAAGTCGTCCGCGCGGACGGATACGCCCAGGCGAATGTCTGGTTCGCTTTGACCGACGTAGGTTTCGTACTTCAGCATTCGGAGTGCGACGAAGTCGGAGGCATCTCCGAGGCGTAGTTCTGGGATGTCCATAAGCGTCATCCTCGTCGGGATTCAGGAAGTATTGGAGTTCGGCACTGAAGGTCTGGTTAGCTGCCATTCCCAGACGGTTCCGTCTTCGGGATGCTGGATCTCGCCGATGCAGGTGAAGTCGAGCTTTCGAAGGATGGCAACGGAGGCGTTTTCTTCGGGGAGGGTTTGGGCGGCGACGGTTACGGGGGGGTCGGCGGCGCGGGCGATGGTGATGAGATGGCGGGCCATTTGGGTGGCGTAGCCGAGGCGTTCGTGTTCGGGGAAGGTGAAGTAGGCGATTTCGACGCGGCCGTCGCGCGGGGGGGACTTGAAGCCGCAGCAGCCGACGCAGGTGTCGTGGTCGAGGGCGACGTAGCCGATCCAAGGGGGGAGGAAGCCGACGGAGTGATAGAGGGCGGCGGTCATTTCGGAGATCTCTTGGGCGCGGGAGGTCCAGTCGGGCAGGGGCTCGGCGGGTTGGCCGGTGGGGAGGATTTCTATGAAGCGAAGTGGGGACACGGGTTGGGGAAGGCGGTTCTGGGTCGTTGGATAGCTTAACATCCGGCGGGGAAGGGGGAAGATAACGGGACAGGCATGTGCCTGTCCCGTTTTCTGTCCCGATAAATCCAGCTTACCGAAACGGACGGCGCCTTTGAATGGATACCCGAGGCGGACGGGCACGCCTTTGCCTTACCAGGGTTTGGCGGCGGGCTCACGCTCTGTCATTTTGGTTGTGGCCGAGCGCAGCGAGGCCACGCGGAGCGCTCTTCGCGCCTTCGCGGCTCCCCCGCGGTCTGAACGGTTATCTGCAAAAACCTAACAAATTGCGAACTTCCCCCTTGACTCCATCCACTCCTCCCGATAAAGTACACCCGTGGCCTTACCCACTCCGGCCGCCATCGCAACCGGGCCTCGTCCAATTCAACCGGCCGATCACAGCCGAACCACCGCATCCACCCCCACGGTGAACTGATGATCCCTCCCGTTAAACACCTTGTCCCCGTTCGCAAAGTCGTACCGCAGCTCCGGCCGCAGCTTCAAATTCGACCCCCACTTGTCGCGCGGGAACGGCGTCACCGACAGCCCCACCGTCACCCCATACAAATCCGTCCGCATCGGCAACCTCAACCCATCGTGATCGTGCATCCACTCCACCCGGCCCTTCGCCGTGAACATCTCGTTGATCCGGTACGCCGCCAGCGCCGCCAGGTCGTACAGCTTTCCTTCGCGCCCGCTGGTGCTGCCCGCCGCGTCGTACAGGAAGTACCCGCTCGCCGCGAAGTCCAGGCGGTCGGTCGCCGTGTAGTACAGCGTCGCGTCCCACGTGCTTCGATAATGGCTGTTGTCCTTCGGCTGCTCCGGCCCAGTCGAGTTCGACACGTACAGCGCCAGCTTGTCGTTGATCACCCAGTTCACGCTCCCCAGGAACGCCGCCGCGCCGTTGTTGTCGCGCGCCGACTGATCATCCCCCCGCGTCACGCCCGCCGTCACCGTGACGTTCTTCGCCACGTCGTACGTGCCGAGCACGCCGGTGTGGGTGAACGGGTATCCCGAGCCGAACACGAAGGACCGCGAATAGAAGTCGATCACCCCGCCGATTGTCGGATCGATCGCTTCGTAGCCCACGAGGTTCACGAACTTGCCGACGCGCACGCGCAGCCCCGTGCCCACCGGCACCACGAAGTCCACGTACGCCTGCGTCAGGTCAAACTGATTCTCCGGGCTGCGCGGCCCATCGTAATAATCCATCAACCCGTTCGAATGGATCAACCCCGCGTCCGCGCCCCACATCCCCTCCACCAGGAATCCGACGTCAAACTCCTTGGCGTTGCGATAATTCACCCGCCGCTCGATCGCCAGGTCCAACTGGTTCAACAGCGCCTTGTTGTGCTCGAAGTCGAACAGCCGAAACGGGTTCTGGTTGGACGACGGGCGATCGAAGTTGTACGTGTACGACCCCTCAACGTGCCCGTAAATGTTAATCTTCGCCTGATCCAGCTGCTGCGCCAGCCCCGCGCTGTCCAGAAAACTCATGATCGGACGCCGCTCCGTCGCCGCACCGGTGGAGCTGCCCATCGTCGAAGTCGGCACATTTCGCGTCGGCGCATTCGCCGGATCATTCGGCCCGCGCTCATCCGCCGCCGCCGACAATGCCGCGCTGCAAACCGCCGCCGCCAACAGCCGCACCATCTGCTTACGCAATGACACCGCAGCCTCCTTCCGTATGATGAGTCCTTCCAAACAACGTCGCTGTGATACGGACAACCCCCGCCCTCCGTCAAATCCATCGACCTTTCACACTTTCTCAGAAACCGGTTATCGGCTCCGATCCCCCCCGTCAAGTCTTCGTCCACGGATCGGTCCGGTCCTTATGAATCGCGTCATTGCCCGGTCCACCGTCCACCAGCGAATCGGATATGCCGTCGTTCGCATTGATCACGTCGTCCCCTTCTTCGCCCTTCATGACGTCCACCCCAGGCCCACCGGTGAGGGCGTCATTGCCGGTGCCGCCGAGCAGCGCATCATTGCCGTCGCCGCCATCGAGCACGTCATCTCCCGCGCCGCCGTTGAGCACATCGTTGCCGCTCCCGCCGGTCAGCACGTCGTTCCCGTCCTCTCCGTTCAGCGTCCCGTTCACCGACGTATTGAGCAGGACGCTGTCGTTCCCAGCGCCGGCATCGACGACGATCTTGATCACGTTGGCAAACGGGCTTCCGCCGACCGTATGCCCATTCGCCGTCACCGTGATCGCCCGACTCTTGCCGCTCACCACGCTGTCATCCGCCGCCGCCGTCCCGAACACCGTCAGCGTCCCCCCCGCAAACGTCGCAACGACCTCCGTATTTCCCACCCCGCCGACCGAAGCATTCACCGACCCGCCGATCTGCACCACGTAAGGGTTCCGCGTCGCGTCGCTGTTCGGGACCACCATCGATCCGCCAAAAGATCCGACATGTTTCGTCGACATCTGCACCGTAAACGTGTCGCTCTGCCCGGGCTGAATGTACTTCGTCAGCCCCTCCACCAGCACGAACCCTGCCGGCAGCGCGATCGCGCCGCTCCACAGCCGCGTCGTCCCGGCGTTCGTCACAATAAACGTAACCCCCGGCAACGCCGCCCCTTGAGTCACCGTCCCAAAGCTCACGCTCCCGCCCGTCGCCAGCGGCGTCACCCGCCCGCGACGCCGCGGAATCGCCACGTTGATCACCGGTGCCGGCGTCACCGCCTGCCCGCTCACGACAAACGTGAACGGGTTCTCGTCCGGATCGTCGCTGGCGACCTGAACCAACCCACCCAGACCGGCCGCCGCATCTGTCTTCATCGACACGATGAACGTCACCACGGCCCCCGGCTTCAGCGACACGCTGCTCGGCCCCTGCGTCAGCACGAACCCCGCCGGCAGCGAGATCTTCCCCAGGTGCAACCGCGCCGTGCCGTCGTTCGTCAACTGAAATGTCACCGCCGGCGCCTTCGCCCCAACCACCACCGTGCCAAAATTGATCCCCGCGCCGATCCCGCTGGTAATCCGTGTCAGCCGGCCCTTTCGACCCACCGCCGAGATCGCGATGTCCGGAATCGCCCCACTCACCACCGTCCCGCGCACGTCGATATTGAACGGCGATGCAGCCGGATCGTTCGTGGCGAACGTGATCTGCCCCGTGTACACCCCCACCCCCGGCCCATCCAACCGCACCGTAAACGTATCGCTCTCACCCGCATCCAGCTTTACCGGCAATCCCTTGACCAGCGTAAATCCGCTCGGCACCGACACCGCCCCCAGGCTCAGCGTCGCATTCCCAACATTCGTCACGGTAAACACTCGCGATGGGCCCGTCAGCCCCGCCACCCCGTTGCCGAAGTCAAACGCCGGCTCCGCATTATCGCTCAGAGACGTCGCTCCCTGCGCCACGGAGATCTGCGGCGCCGGCACCGCCGACACCGAACCGGCGATGGGGATGGTAAACGTGGCAGCCGTACTGTCGTTGCTCGAGATCGCGATATTTCCCGCGTGCGCACCCACGGACGAATTGAGCTGCACGGTAAAGGAATCGCTCGCACCTGGCCCGAGGCTGGACACCAGGCCATCGATCACGGAGAACCCCGAGGGCACGCTCAGGCCATCCAGCGTCAAAGTCGCATTGCCATCGTTTCGCACGGTAAACGTGCGAGTTGGCGGGGTGTCACCCGCCATGAACGAGCCGAAGTCGATCGCGCCTGCCGCGCCGTTGGTCAGCACCGTCGACCCACGCAGCACGGTGATCTGCGGCGCCGCCGGAATAACAACCAGGCCCGTCACCGTGAAGTTGAAGGGGTTCTCGTCGCTGTCGTTGTTGCTGAAGGCGACTTGGCCGGTGGCGGTGCCCTTATTCGCCGTATCCAGCCGCACGCTGAATGTGGTGGACGCCCCTGGCGCCAGGCCGGAGGCGGGAGCATCGATCAGCGAGAAACCGACCGGCACAGTCACCGTGCCAAGCGTCAGCGCGGCGGTGCCGTCATTTCGGATCGTAAAAGTCTGCGTCGGCCCGTCGGCGCCCTGGTTCACCGTGCCCAAGTTAATGGTGCTGAAATTATCGATCACCGTCGCGCCGTTATTGATCACGGTGATCTCCGGCGCCGGAAGGCCGGGGCCGGATTCAATGCTGATGAATGTGTCCAGCGCCGGGTCGGCCGAGGCATTGTCGTTACCCGAGCCGCCATCGAGCGTATCGGCTTCCCCGTCGTTGGCGATGAACGTATCGTCGCCGGCGTCTCCCTCGTGATAATCCTTTCCCGAGCCGCCGGTCAATACGTCGTTACCATCGCCGCCGAGGAGTGAATCGTTTCCCTCGTTGCCATCCAGTGAATCGCTTCCACCGTTGCCAATCAGGGTGTCGTTGCCCTCGCGGCCAGTGATTGAGTTGTCGCCGTCGCTGCCGACGATCAAGTCGTTACCCATTCCGCCCACGACGCGCTCCACGTCGAGGCCGATCGTATCGCTTTCCTTGCCGCCGTTGGCTCCGCTGTCGGATTTCCCGTCGATCTTAAGGACGAGGTCTTCGGTGCGAAAACGATAATCGACCGCATCGAAACCTTTGTTGCCGTTCATCACGTCGGCGCCGGCCTTGCCGTCGAGGGTATCGTTGCCGTTGTTGCCGATCAGCGTGTCATCGCCGTCGTTTGCGATGAGCGTGTCATCGCCGGGGCCGCCGTCGATCAGGTTGTCGGCCGAGCTGCCCTGGACCAGATCATTACCCGAGCCGCAAGTGGCGTTCTCCACATCGCCGCGGACATCGTCCCCTTCAGAGCCGCCGTTGGCGCCGCTGGTCGGACCGCCGCCCATGTTAATGACGAGATCCTGCGCGCGAGCAGAATAGTCGACGGTGTCTATTCCCTTGTTGCCGATGAAGACATCGGCGCCGCTTCCGCCGACCAAAATATCGTTGCCATTGCCGCCATTGAGCGTGCTGCCGATGACACCACTGCCGATCGTGATGGCGTCGTCTCCATCGAGGCCGTTGACGATGATGTGGCTGAATGAGGCGTTTGAAACATCCTGCGCGGTGCCGTTAATGGAGGCGGTCGTGACCGCACCATTGGTGGATAAGATAATGACGTCGTCGCCGTTGGTGCCGTTAACGACGAGATTACCGCCGGCATCGACGCTTATATCACCGTTGGGACCGCTCAGTAAAAGCCGCGCTTCGAGGGACTGAAATTGAATGCACGCCGCCTCTGCAGCGTGCAAAACTGCACTTCGTCGCGACCGCGAAACACGGCTGATGCCGAACCCGCGGCGATAAAGCTTCCACATACGGCTGATTCCAGACGAACTCCCCGCGAAACGATCCCTCAAACGAAAGGCCCTTCCAGCTTGAGAAACCAACGCTTCATAGTTTACTCGCCCGGGTTCTGATGTGAACGCCAAAAGCTTGCCAAAAACCCCGTCCTTCCAGAGCCCGCTTCCTCTAGCGCCAATGAAGAACGGCCCCGGCAGATAAGTGCCGGGGCCGCGCGTTGCCTTCTTCGACTTCCTGCAGATTGGACGGGCGCTTTACTTGGCCATGTCCTTGAGGCTCTTGAGCGGGCGAACCTTGATGACCTTGCGGGCCGGCTTCGCCTTGAACATCTGCTCCATCTTCGTGAAGGGGTTGATCCCCTTGCGGGCCTTGACCGCCGGCTTCTGAATCACGCTGATCTTCATCAGCCCGGGGACCACGAAAAGGCCCGCCCCCTTCTTGCCCACCGAGTTCTTGATTTCCTCGCTGAGGGCGTCAAACACCGCCGCCACCTGCTTGCGCGACAGCTCGGTCGCCATCGCGATGCTGTTGAGGACTTCACTCTTCGTCGGCGCCTTGCCACTTGCAGTTGCTGCCATCTGGACTGCTCCTTCCTGGATTCCATGGGTCTCGCGAGGTGATCCCCGACCACTCCATGTGGTCGGGAGAAGAACCCTCCGGTTCCCTGTGATCGACCGCTGAACGCGGTTTTCGTGAGAGCTTACGGGGTTTCGGCGCTTCGGCAAGGACCGGATGACAGCTTTTTCTCGGGAAAATCGATATTTTTCCCCCGCCGCCTTCAAAAATCGCGGGGATTCCCACGATTTTTCGCCGCTGAGAGGTCTAAAAACCGGCGACGCCATTCGGCCCGGCCGAGCATGCCGCCGTCATGGCGCCGTCCGCGGGCCCGATCGTCACCACGTTCGCTGCCCCGCCGATGCTCGGCACCCCCTTCACGTTGTGGCCCATCAGCACCATCTCCGCCGCCACCTCAAACGGCACCGTCGCGCCCACCAGGATCGGCTCCTGCGTCTCCACATGCACGCGCGGCGCGCTCACGGCGTCGCCGGGCGTCGCGCCAAAATCGATGACGCTGATCGCCAACTGGGCCGTCACCGTGACGATCTTGGGACCGCCGGGAAGGCCGATGACATGCCGCAGCTTGTTGTCCTTCAGCACCATCAGCGGGCACATGTTGTGCTGCATCCGCTTGCCCGGCTGCGGGGCGTTGGGGCTTTGCTTGTAGTCGAATCGCGACATGCCATGACCGAGAAAGAGCCCCAGTCCGCCGATCGCCACCCGCGCACCAAAGCTCTCACCGTGCGTGACGGTCAGCGACACCGCGTTCCCCTGCGCGTCCACTGTCGCAACGTTCACCGTATGCTCACCCGAAGGAGGCAGCGCGGGCTGATCCGCGCGGGGCGCGGTGTCGCCATGGCGAATCCGCTCCGCGCGCACTGCCGCGGCCTTTGCCGACAGCATCTCCTCCATCGGCACCTTGACAAATTGCGGGTCGCCCAGCCAGCGCGCCCGGTCCTGCCAGCACAACATCGCCGCGCCGGCAAACAGTTCAAAGTATGGCCCGCCCCACCGGTCGTAAGTGGGAATGTCGAATTCTTCCAGCGTCTTCAAAATGCTCAGGCTCGTGATGCCGCCCGACGGCGGTGGCGGCGTGAATAACTCGTGGCCCCGGTAACGGATGTGCAGTGGCTCAACCACCTCCGCTTCGTACCGCGCCAAATCTTCTTCCGACAGCAATCCACCGTTGGCCTGCACCTGCCCAACGATCTGCTTGGCAATCTCGCCCGTGTAAAACGCGCGCGGGTCGGCATCGAGGCTGCGAATTAACCTTGCCAGGTCCGGCTGACGCCATTTTTCGCCCGCCTTGGGCACGCCGCGCTCGCCGATGATCGCGTCCACCGATTCGCGATCCCCGGTGGCGGCGAAGCTCTTGAGCGCTGTCACCAAGATCGCGTCGACGGCGAATCCTTCGTCGGCCAGCGACGCGGCGTGCGCGGATACGTCCTTCCACTTCTGCGTGCCAAACCGCTTCATCGCCGCGTCAAACCCCGCCACGACGGCCGGCACGCCCACCGCCAGATAGCCGTGGCTCGCGACCTTGGCGTCCTTGTAAGCTTCATCGCGATACGCCAGCGGCGCGCGCGAATCAAAATCGAGTGCGTGTACGCGTCCGGCCTTGGCCTCATAGAACGCCATCGTGCCGCCGTAGCCGCCGAAGCCAACATTCGTCGGTGAGATCACGCAGAGGACCATCGCTGCCGCGACTGCGGCATCGACGGCATTGCCCCCGCTCTTCAAAGCCGCCATGCCGGCGGCGGCGGCTTCGGCACGAATCGTCACCACGACACCACGCCGCGCCTCGAGCTGGTTCGCCATAGCCGCGGATTGTACCGGATGTCGGTCATGCGCGCCCCGATAGGACGATCAAGAATTTTCGGGAGCTTCGGTAAAACTTTTCGCGCCGTCGCGCATCCAATGAACGCAAGGAACAGTTCGCGCAGCATCCAGTAACGCCAACCGCACTGGACGGGTGCCGCCCGCCCCTTTGGGCCATCCCTGCGCGCCGTCCCGGCACATTTAACGTTGGTACTCGAAGGAAGGAGCCCCGGTGGTCAGGTTCATTTTGATCAGCATCAGTTTGTTCGTGGGTCTCTGCTCCCTGGTGCATGCGGCCGCACACCTCACGTGCAATGCCTCCGCTGCCTTCATCAGCGGAGAACATCTTCTTGTGGCGGCCGCGGAGGGCGACATCCGGGAGGTTGACGCCCTGCTCGCGAACGGCGTGCCGGTCCGCTACCGCGACCTGTGCGGGAATGACGCACTGTTCTACGCGGCTTCGGCCGGCAAGACGGAATTGGTGCTCCGACTGCTGACGCTAGCGGCTGATCCCAATCCGACCTTGCATTCGCCAGGGTTTACACCACTGATGATGGCCGCTGCCGGCGGACACCTGGCCGTGGTCGAAGCGCTTCTGGATGCAGGGGCCGATGTCAACGCGGTGAACGATTGCGGTTGTAGCGCCCTGATGATGGCAGCCAGCCACCGCGAGGCTGAAATAGTGGCGCGTCTCCTTGATTTCGGCGCCAACCCGCGGCTCCGCAACCGACGCGGCGAAACCGCGCTTTCGTTCGCGCGAAGCGATGCCCGCATCGACAGCGGCGCGTTTGACGAATGCGCCGAGCTGCTGCAGGACGCCGAACTCACGCTGCCGATATCGGCCTACTTTCTTCTGATGCCGCGCCAGCCGCTCCGCCAGGACCACTAAACATTCACGCCGCCCGCATCCCCGCCGCTACTTTTGCACCGCCACCTCCGGCGTCAGCGCCACCAGATGCACCGCCGTCGCCGCGCGGCTGAAGGGGTCCGACGCCGACACCGCGCCGACCTGGTTAATGATCGTCTGCCGCGTCGCCGCCGGCAGCGTCGCTCCGTTCAGCAGGATCGACACGCGATCGACGAGGCCCGCCGGATCGTTCGACATCGACTTCTCAATCGACAGATCCAGCTTCACGTCGCCGTATCTGAACCCGCCCCAAATTCCGTTGCGAAACCAGTTCGCCACCGACATCGTCGTCGTCTCGGTGGTGATCTGGAACTCCGGCGCAACCAACCCGGCCTGGGCCAGTTGCCCCGGCTGAATGAACCCCGGCTGGTAAAAGTTAAACACGCTCGCCGCGAACAGCGGTGTCTGGGCCAGCAAATCGTCGGTCAGATCGATGAACCAGCGGTCCTTGCCGCTCGTGTCGGTCGCCTTGAACGCCCGCATCACCGCCGCCGTCCGAAGGATCGGCTCGTTCAGCTTGCCGAACCCCATCTGGCCCAGCAGCGTCGAGCTGCGGGCTTCGTAGTCCGTCAAAATCGCCCGAACCACCGCCTTCAAGTCGCCGCGAACGCCGGCACCGTTGTTGTTGAAGATCTGCGCCACGCGGTACACGTACGCCGGGCTCGGGTTCGAGCAGACCAGCTTCTGGATCAGCTGGCGGCTGATGAACGGCCCAACGTTAGGATGATTGAACACCGCGTCCAACGTCTGCTGCAAATCCTGATCGCCGCTCTGGCCGGCCGGGATCACCACGCCGCTGATGATGTTCTTCACACCCGTCTCGTGGCGAGCGATAATCAGCGTCATCGGGTTGAGCGTGTCTCCCGCCGGGTATTCCCCTTGGCCGCTCTGATGGAAGTCCCATCCCGTGAAAACGCGGGCCATACCCTGCACCACCGACTGGTCGTAGGTCGCCGTCGGCAATCCGTTGGCGTCCAGCTTCAACGTGCCGTCGGGTTGCAACTGGTTCAGCCCGATGCTGAACAACTGAAGGACCTCGCGGGCGTAGGTCTCGTTAGGGTTCGTCCCGGCGGCGGGATTCGCCTTGCGGTTGCCCTCCATGTTCAGGTAGATGCCCATGACCGGGTTGAGCGTCACATCGCTCAGCAACTGCCGGAAATTCCCGAACGCATTCTGGCCCAGCGTATCGTAGTATCGAGCCATCCCGAAAAGCTGCGCGTCGAGCGTCGCCGTGTTCATCGAGGTGACGAAGATCTCGCTCAGCGCAAACGTCATGCGCTGCCGCAGTTGATCCGGCGCCTGATTGGCCAGGTACCACCAGCTGCTCCAGACCTGATCCCGGAAGATGGACGTTCCGCCGTTTTTCCAGTTCGTCAGCACGTCGAACATCTTCGTCTGCGGCTTGGCGAACTGATCGTTCAGCCACGCGTCGTAGCCGTTCTGCAAGACGTAGCTGATCTGCGAATCGTTAGGCCCGTAACTCGCCTGCCGCAGGAAGCGAATGGCGTCCTGCTGCGTCGGCTGACCGCCCGGCAGCGCCGGCGGTGGCGGGGGCGGCGTAAACGTCTGCGACCCCTCAGCCAGCGAGAATTGCCCCCGAATCTCCCCCGACGGATAGTTCACCGTGTGAATGTTCAGATACATCTGCCCCTGCTGAATCCCCGCCACCTGCGCCGCCACCGAAAGGTTGCCGCTGGGCGCCAGCACCCATTTGTACGACCCGTCCGCCAGCGGCGTCGTCGTGTCGATATCGAAGATGATGCCGCCGTTCTGCCCCGGGTTTGCCAGACCGTGAATGTGTTCGCTGGTCTTCGGGCTGCTCAGGTTCGAGTATGAAAACTTCAGAAGCGCGTAAGTCTGGTCAGCGCTGACCTGCAATGTTGCGATTCCCGACGCGCTGGAGATCGCGCCGCTCTCCGGCCGCAATGACGCCATGTAGAGTGTCGGCGTGCCGGTCCCGCCTCCGCCGCTCGATGCCGTGGTCACGTTCAACGAAAAGGTTTGGGTCGCCTGCAATACCCCGTCCGAAACAGTCACCGTCACGTTCACCGTGCCCGCCTGTCCCGCCACTGGGCTCAGTGTGATCGTGCGGCTCGCGCCAGATCCGCCCAGGGTGATGCCCGCATCCGCCAGCACCGCCTGATTATCGCTCGCCGCCTTCACATCCAGCGCCGCCGCGCTTGATTCGGCATCACCGATGCTAAAGGCTATAGCGCCCGTGGACGTGCCCGCCGTAGTGGTCTGGTTGGCAATCGTAGTGATTGCCGGCGCCGTGTTGGGTGCCGGGCCGCCCGCCACGCTGTGTCCGACGTTGACCTTTACGATGTTCACATCCGAGCCGGTCACCAGCCCATTACCGCTGAGGTCGCAGCGAAAATTCGATCCATCCACCGGACGGCCCACGTTGAACTTGACCAGGTTCACATCCGCGCCGGTGACCACACCGTTGCCGTTCACGTCACCCTCCAGGGTGCGGAACGTCAACGACCCGCTTGCCGCCGCTCCGCCGCCCGATGGCGTCACGTTCGCGTAGTTGATCGCGATCGCTTGCGCGTTGCCCACGCCGACGAGGTTGACGTACAGCGTCGACCCACTCACGGCGGTGCTGGCCATTGTTGCGGTTCCGGCGCCGACCGTCGCCGTCCCCGTGCCGATCGACTTATCGAAGATCAGCACGATCGTGACGCCCGTCACCAACTGGCGTCCTTCGATCCCCGTCGCCGCGCCGCTGATCGGCATCGGAATGTCGTACGCCACCGCGCCATGCAGCCGACGCGATACCGCGCCGGTTAATTGTGGAGCCGCCTGAGCCAAAACCCGCTGCCCCATCCCCCCCGCCAGCAGCAGCGCTGCCAGCACGATTCCGATTCGCCGTTGATACGTCATGGTGCCGTCTCCAAGCTGTCAATCAATGGTGTGTGTGTTTGCGGCCGATGCCCTCGGGGCGTATCAGCTCATGAATCCCATATCGGCCCCGGAGAAGTTCCCGATGTTGGGGAACACCGTCGCCATGTCCGTCGGCGACACGCCAAACCATTTCGCCATCGTCGCCGCATACTGATCCACGCTGCTCGTGGGAATCCAGCGACCGAGCCCCGAATCATCCGGCCCATCCATCGCCAGATTTGGGAACTTGCCGTACAGCTGCTTTCCCTTCACCGCGCCGCCCACAACCAGCTGATGGTTGCCCCACCCGTGGTCCGACCCGCCGCCATTGCTCGGCAACGTGCGACCGAAGTCGCTCGCCGTAAATTGCGTCACGCTGCTACCCACGCCCAGCTCCACCGACGCGGTGTAGAGCGCGTTCATCGACGCGCTCAGCTCCGCCAGAAGATTGGCGTGACCGCCGGTCACCGTCCCCTGCCCGCCGTGCAGGTCGTAGCCGTTCACCGACGCGAAGAAGATCTGCCGGCTGTGCCCCAGCGCCGCCCGCACCGAAATGAGCTGCGCGATCATTTTGAGCTGGTTGCCCAACGTCGTGTTCGGAAAGGCCGTGTTCAACTTCGGCGCGCCGGCCAGTGCGCTCGTCACCAGATCGTTGTTGTTGATCGCCCGCGTGGTGATCGAGGCAAACTCTTTCTCATACAGGTTGGTCCGCGAGCCGCCCATGATGTCGCGCACCGCCTGCACCGCGCCCGCCGACACGCCCTGAAGCCCCACGCTGCCGGCGGTGGTGACCGCATACTGGTTCACCACGTTGCCGATCTCGAACGTGTTCGAGCCGGCCAGCGTGATCGACATCGACACCTGCGAGTTGCCGTTCATCGATCGCAACAGATCGGCGGCGCGGCCGCCCCACCCGCTGCTGCTCGACTGGTTGGCCACCGACGTCTGCCAGAACACCTGCTGATCGTTATGAGAGAAGAGATTGGCCGGCAGCGCCGCCCCGCCCGCGAGCACCTGCGCCCGCGTCACCGGCGCGATGAGCGTGCCGACGTTGCACACGACGGCCGCCTTGCCGCCATTGAACAGCGATTGCAGCTCCATGCACGAGGGATGCAGGCCGTACGTCCTCCCATCGCCCACGGTCGGCGAGATCGGCAGCAGCAGGCTTTGCGGGATCGTGAGAATCGTTCGCGTCGCCGCGTACGCGTTGTAGTCGCTTGCATCCGTGGGGACCAACAGATTGTTACCGTCGTTGCCCCCATAGAGAAACAGGCAAACCAGCGCCTTGTAATCCGTCGGCGTAGTTGCCGCCGAGGCGGCGCTGATCATCTGCAGATCCCAAATCGTGGATGAAGCGGCGATCGTCCCCACCGTCGCGCACGCGGCGCGACGCATGAAGTTCCGCCGCGACAATCGCTTTCGCGGGTCTTTTAACTGGGCCTCGATCTCGTGCCAGTGACTGCGCCCTGAGTTCCGCATGGGGGTGCTCCTCGATGGTGTGAATCCGGCGGTGTCGTCGTGAGACACGTCCCGCCATCGGAGGCGCGGCAGCCTGCTTTGCCTGGTCGTGTCCGGTCTTTGGTTGTGCTGCTGTCTCCGATGCCTTGGATCGGGAAACGCAGAATCCCCTCTCGGACTGCATCGGACATAAAAAGGAAGCGCTGGAGCGCCGCGCCGTGTAAAATCGAGATTTCCTCTCGGGAAGGATTCTCGACTGGCCGCCCGCTCGCACCCGGCCGTTTGACTGCCGGCCGACCCACCCGTACGTCCAACCTTGTACCTGCTTTCCACGCTCGATGAAACCCCTGCGTTCGCTCTAAAAAGAAAAATGTTTGAATCAATTGTGATCAGAGCCACACCGGGTTTGCGGGGTGGGCAATCGGTAAATCGCGGTCCAAATGGAGAAAATCCCGGTACCGGCTCTCCTCTGATTAAGTGACTCGGGAATCTATCCGACACTGACGATGTCGCCTCGCGCTCCCCGGTCTGCCCGCCCTTTGACCGCGATGCGCCGCGATTATTCTTACAGGAAGGTGGGCACAGATGATGAACGAACTCGCCAAACTCGTGCTGCTCCCCACGCTTGCCCTGCTGGCTTTCGCCTCGGCGCCCGCGGCCCGCGCCGCCGTCTCCCTTTCCCTGTCCGACGGCGATGCCACCCCCACCTCCACCTCCGTCGCGCGCGGCGGCGCGTTCACCGTCAGGCTACAGCTCACCAGCACCGCGGAAAAAGTCACCGGCGTCGATTACTACTTCCAGGCCGGCGGCGCCGCGGCCGGAAAGCTTCGACTCGCCGGCCGCGACCTCACCGCCTCCAGCCTCCCCGACACCTACAAGCTCAACACCGGCGACAACGGCGCCAACGCCGGCGTTCTCGACAACGCCGTCTCCCTCCTCAACCCCACCAACATCCTCGACCTCGGGGGCGGCGTCACCGACGTGACCAAAGCCCTCGCGGCCGGCACCTATTCCCTCGCC
>JBBRIN010000005.1:0-20927 GCA_038221115.1 Tepidisphaerales bacterium | reverse complement strand
CGCGGCAGCGGCCCGTCGCGCCGGTCGTACCATTCGACGCGCTTGTATCCGGTCGGCCAATCTGCCGCCGCGCGAAACAGCGCTCGCGCGGTGGGATCGTCCTTGGCGCCTACGACGCAGATGTGGACCGGCTCGGCGGCCAACTCCTGATCCGCCAGCAAAAGGCCGCCGACCATCCACCGGCGCCGCTCGGTCAGCTGCGGCGAGGCCACATACTTCATCGCGTGCTCCGCCACCGCTCGATCTGCGGGGCGTCCCGTGTAGGCGTGCAGCAGATTACCGAACCGCGCGATGGCGACGTTCTCATCCACCTGCGGCCCGGCGGCCAAGAGCGCGCTTCCACCGGCGGCCGTCGCGAATCCCCCTGAATTCGAGTGAAACCGCTTCTCAATGAACGTTGCCGCGTTCTCCGCTTGCCGCAACCACGACCGTTCCGCCGTCACGGCATACAGGGCGAGGCACGCCCGTCCCATCGCCAGCGTGTCTCCCAGATACGGGCCCGCGGAATCGACCTGGTCATGCCGAAACCCGCCGCCCTCGATCGAGCGATGCGCGATCACCCACTCCGCCGCCCTCAGCGCCTCGGTCAACGTCGCCTCATCGCCATTCATTGCGTACAGCGCCGCCAAGCCCTCGATGGCCCAGCCGTTCTCTCGTGCATAAATATGTTGATCCACGCGCGGCACGCCCAGCTTGCGCCGGCGCGCATCATCGAGGACAAAATACTCCCCTGAATGTTTTCCCTGCACGAGATCCGCATCCTGGCTCGTGTAAAATGCTCCTTCAGGGCTCGTCAAAAACGCGCGAAGGAACCGGTGAATGTCCTCGGCGGCCTTCCCAAACGCCGGCTCATGAAACGCGGTCGCGGCCCGCGCATAGGCCCGCATGTCGTCTGCCTGGTACGACATGATCTTCTCGAAATGAGGATGCTCCCAATCCCCGTCGGTGCTGTACTGATAGACTCCACCCCATGCGGGGTCGATCAGCTTCAGGCCGGCCGTTAGGGTTTGGCGGGCGGCATCGCGCAGTTCCGCGTCGCCGCTGGCGCGGCAAAACTCGATGACATCGGCATCGACAAATTTGTGGACCGTGCCCCAGCCAGCGTTCTTCGCGTCATAGGCCTGCTTTAGTTGCTTAATCATGGCCTGGCGAGGTCCTTGTCCCAGTGCCGCCGATTCTGCCGGCTTCACGGCCACGTCCGCCTTCACCGACGGGCCGGGAGTTGGGTCGTCCACAATCGCCTTCAGCATGGCCGCCATCTCCGCGGGGTTCAGATATCCCTGTCGCTTGGCGATCTCGGAGCCATCCGCGGCAAAGACCACCGTTGCCGGCCAGCCGTAATCCTCATAGCGGTTGGACAGGTCCGGCCGGGCATCCTGGTCCACCCGCACGGCGAGGTAATGGTCTGCAATGAGCCTTCGAACCGCGGCATCCTTGTAGGTTGTCTCCTCCATCACATGACACCAGTGGCACCAGACGGCCTCCAGATCCAGCAACACAAATCGGTGCTCCCGCTTGGCACGCGCGAATTCGTCAGGCGACCATGCCACCCACGGAATTGCCGGGGTGGCCTCCGGCTTTACATTCCGACCGCCCGATGTGTGCGAGCATCCGACCCCTCCAATAAAAATAATTGCCAAAACGATCCAGTTTCGCATAGGCTTTACTACGTCCTCACCACATACAACGGATGCGCGCGACCCCTCATTCCATCCTCTCATCGTGCCATGGCCTCGCGGCCGGTGCGGGCACGGTTTTGCTTCGAGCGGAACTTGTTTTTCAAAGCAGCCATCGATTTGGATCGTCATGGCGCATCCAAAAATCGATTTTCTGCGGAATAGTTTCTGAGATGCCGCAGTTGTACCCTCTACCTCGCGCCTTGCGCCCCTGCCGCGCGACACGTCGTCCGCATGCGCGGCATGCACGACCCCCACGTCCCTCCGGCCTGTCGCGCAGCCGGACAACCCAGGAGGCAACCCACCACCACCTCGATCGCTCCTGATGTACCCGAGCACCGCACGGCGCGGGCCGGAACAGTCTCTCATTTTTCATAAGGAATCCCATGGCTCAATCCAAACTCAAGACCGCCGTCCGCAAGACCGTCGCCGCCGCCGCTCTTGGCGGGCTGATGATCGGCACCACCGCCTTCGTTTCTGGTTGCATGCATGAAGATCATGACGCCGGCATGCACGCCGCCAGTCACGACGGCATGCAACACGCCTGCAAGGGCCAGAATGCCTGTAAGGGCCAGGGCGGCTGTAAGACCGCGGACCATGCCTGCAAGGGCCAAAACTCCTGCAAGGGCAAGGGCGGCTGCAAGGCAATGTGAACTCCATTCCCATCTTCCAGTTGATTTCAAAGCTCGCGGATCCGTTCCGCGGGCTTTGTTCGTTTACAAATCGCCCCTGTCTTCGCCTACACTCCTGCCATGCTTCGCATGGTCGCGTCACTGCTCCTCGTCGCATCGCTCGCCGGCTGCGCAACTTCATCCCCAGGCACGGTGCAGACTACGCCCCCCCCTACCGACGCGCCGCGACAGCACATCGCGGTTCATTACGACGGGGAGCCTGGTCCCATGGACCGCGGCGCGCTCGACCAATGGGTGAACACCGCGGCGAACGCCGTCACTGCGTACTTCGATCGCTTCCCCGTGAAGCAACTGGCCCTCAACATCCACTTTGATGCCGGCGACGAGGTCCACGACGGCGTCACCACCGCGGGTCGGCGCATCGACATTCACATCGGCCGCAATGCCACGGCCGCTACCCTCGGCAAAGACTGGATGCTGACTCACGAGATGTTCCATCTGGCCTTCCCGAGTCTGGACGAGGATCACCACTGGATGGAGGAAGGGCTTTCGACTTACCTTGAGCCAATCGCGCGCGTGCGAATTGGGAACCTGACGGCGCAGCAACTTTGGCTCGAAACCGTGCAAGGCATGCCAGACGCTCTTCCCGGGCCCGGGGATCAGGGACTCAATCGGACCCACACCTGGGGCCGCACCTATTGGGGGGGCGCGCTGTTCTGGCTCCTGGCCGACATCGGTATCCGCCAGCAGTCCCACAATCAGAAATCGCTCGGCACCGCCATCCGCGCGGTCCTCGACGCCGGCGGCGACGGCTCAGCAGACTGGCCGGCTTCGCGCATCCTGTTCGTGGGCGACCGGGCCACCAACACCACGGTCCTGCGCGACTTGTATGCGGAGATGGCTCTACACCCCACCGCCACCGACCTCGCCGCCCTTTGGAAATCCCTCGGCGTCATTCCCCACCGCCGCCGAGGCACGTTCGACGACACCGCTCCTCTGGCTGACATTCGTAAGGCGATCACCGCTAAAACCACCGGTTCCCCTTGATTCAGGCATACGTTGCACCGATCCGGACAACTCACCCCTCGCCAAAGCGGTATGGATCGTCATGCAGCCCATCTTTTCCCGCCGGCTTCAGTTTCTCCCGCTCCCACTGATTCTGTTGATCGGATCTCTTTCCATCCGAGCCGCCGATGATTTCCCTCCCCCGGATGCCGAAGGCGGTTGGCCCACCCTCACCGATGCAAAGCAGATCCGCGAGCTCGCGGGGATGGATTTGCGGCGCCTCCAGGCGGCGTACGATTTTACCCAGCGCTGCACGCAGAACGGGGGGCTGCTCGTTGTTCGACACGGCTATCTCGTGTTTGAAGGTTATTTCGGCCGCGCGCATCGAAACGCGAATCCCGACATGGCCTCAACCGGTAAAGCGTACACGAGCATCGCGTGTGGGATCATGCTTCGCGAGTTCCACGACAAGATACCGGACGGGCTGGATACCAAGGTCTTCACCGAAAAGTATTTGCCGGAAGCGTTTCCGCTCGATGACCCGCGTAAGGCGAACATCACGCTCGGGCAACTTCTTTGCATGACCGCCGGCTACAACGGCGAAGGTCAAGCCCCGACGGGGATCGTGCGCGGCAAGGCCATGCCGCTTAAGCCCGCGCCGGGCCAGAACATCCGCGATCTCGACGCTTCCTCCATTCGGGTGCCCCTCTGGACCGACCCCGGCGGCGGCTACTCTTACTCGTCGCCGGCTCCGCACATCGCTTCGATCGTGCTCCGCCACGTGAGCGGGATGGAGTTGCAGGATTACATTCGCGAGCGGCTCGCAAAGCCGATGGGGTGGGGCCCCTGGGGCTACTGCCTCCATCGCGGCGACTTCGACATGCCCCATGCCAACGGCGCGGGCAGCATTGCCGTCCACGCCACCGACGCGCTGCGCTTCGGGTACTGCCTGCTGCACCATGGAAAGTGGCGCGATCAGCAGCTTGTGCCGGAAGAGTACGTCGCGCTTTGCAACAAGCCGTCGCCCTACAACCCGCATTGCCCGTTCACGCTGCAATTCGAACAAAACTCGGATGGCCACGTCGCCGGCGCGCCGCGCGATGCCTTTTATAAATCGGGAGCCGGCGGCTTCGGGATCTTCATCGTGCCCTCGCTGGATGTTGTCATCTATAAGATGGGCGGAAAGGACAATCAGTACGATCCGGCCCTTACCGGCTTGCCCCAGTCGTTCAAGTACGACGGCTCGCGCGACAACTGGCAGCCCATTACCAAGACGCCGTTCAACGAAGGAAGCCTCGGGGGAGACGACGGGCTGCGGCGCGTCCTTGAGATGGTTTCGGCGGCAGTCATGGAGTGAAGCCGAATAAAAAGGCGGTCCGGGCATCCCGGAGCGCCTTCGTGAACCACTTTATCAGCCTATTTAGTGTCCTTGCAGCAGCGTCAGCACCGACTGCGGCGAGCTGTTCGCCGTCGCCAGCACGCTCGTTCCGGCCTGGGTCAAGATCTGCGCTCGCGTCAGGTTGGATGTTTCCTGGGCGAAGTTCGCATCGCGGATCGTGCTCTCGCTGCTGGTCACGTTTTCCAGCGCGACGCTCAAGCTGCTCGCGTTCGTGTCCAGGGTATTCTTCTCAAACGCACCGAGCTTTCCGCGAAGCACCGCCACCTGTTGAATCGCCCGCTCCAAAATGGCGCTGGCCGATTGAGCGTTGCCTCCGACCAGCGTGGAGTTGCCGCCGGTCACCAGTTGGTTGAGGAAACCGACGTCGCTGTCTCCGAGCTTGCTGGCGGCCACGGATTGGATGCCGATGCTCACCTGCTCGGCACTGCTCACCTGTGGCCCGAGCTGGAAGAGCGCGCCGCCTCCGGTGACGACGAAGCTTGTCGCGGCCTGGCCGACGGTCTTGTCCAATGTGATGTCCGCGTCAAGGGAGCTGGTGTTCACCTTCAGGCTCAGCCCGTCGCCGACCGTGACGGCTCCGTTCACCGTCGCGACCGCGTCGCGTCCATTGATCCGCTTCCGGGACGCGCCGGCGTTGTCCACCGTGTTGAACGTCCCGCTCTGCGCCTGCACCGACACGAACTGTTTGCTGCCGAAACCGGCGCTCGTGAACGCAACACCGCTCGCGGCGTTGGCCGGGTTGAGCAGCTTTGCCGATACGCCGGTCGCATCCGAGATGCGGTTCACCGCGAACGCCACCGCGGATGCGGTTGTGCCGCTTGTGAACGACAGCGTTTCCACTCCGGCATTGCCCGCGATCTGCAGGGTGACGGAGCTCGTCAGCGTCGCGGATCGGAACTGCAAGTCCGCCTGGCGGGCGCTGGTGATCACGTTCACCTGCACGGGGATGTTCGGGTTGGTTCCGAAGTTCGCGTGGGAGATGTGCAGGGCGGTGATCGCGCTGTTGGCCACGCCGCTAGTGACGTAATCGAGGCTTCCGTCAATCAACCGCAGCCCGGCAAAAGTGGTGTTGCTGCTGATGCGCGTGATGCTCGAGATTGCCGAGTCCACCTGGAGCTGATTGGCCCGGATTTCGTCGGAGCTCAGCGCGCCGCTGTTCGCCGCCTGGACGACCAGGCTCTTGACGTTCAGCAGGAGCGAAGCGACTTCGCTCAGCGCGCCTTCTGCCGTACTGATCACGTTGTTGGCGCGTGTCGAGTTGTCGATCGCCTGGTTGATGCCGGAGATCTCGCTGCGCAGCCCTTCGCTGGCAATAAGACCGGCAGGGTCGTCGGCGCCGCGGTTGATCCGCAGGCCGCTGGACAGCTTCTGGAGCGTGTCCGACAAGGTCCTCTGAGATGCCGCCAACCCGCGTTGGGCGGTCAGCGCCGCGACGTTCGTATTGATTCGAGACATGATGCCCATCCTCCATGATGGTGATGGCCGGCCCGGCCCCTTCCGTGGGGCCGTTGCGGATCATCCCGCGCCCAGCGGCGCGGCGGACTGACCCGTCTTCGTTCGATTAAACAACGCTCATTTCTTATTCGTTCCGCTCGCGTCGGGGCCCTTCGGGGGGCCCTTGGGCGCCAACTTTCCCAGCGCCGAAAGATCTTCAGGTTTCACCTGTGCCGCTTCCCGGTTTTCACGCCGAATGGCGTCGTAGACTTCCTTGCGGTGTACGCTGATTTCCTTGGGGGCACTCACGCCGAGGCGAACCTTATCGCCTCGAATGTCCACTACCGTGATCTCGATGTCGTCACCAATGATGATCGACTCATCCCTCTGTCGGGACAGTACCAGCATATTCGTGGCTCCTTCCTGGGCAGGGGCCTGTGAAGCGTTCCCGTCTGAGCCCCGTGCGGGCGGCTTGCGCCGCGCGTCTCTTTCGAGAGGGGTAGCAGTGGGAAACTACAGGCCGCCGATCGCGCGACTTCCGTGTCGTGCGCGCCCCGGCAACCGTGCCGGGACGACGGGTCGTGATCACTCGCCGTGGGGACAAGACCGCGACCGCCGGCGGACTGTTGGCTCCGCGGCGGTTCGATTCGCCGTCGCGGCCATGGCCGCCCGCAGCGCATCTCACCGCTCCAAGAGCCATCATAGCCAGCGCGGCAAAAGCCGTCGTTCCCAATTCCCGCCGTCGACCATTTGGCGGGGCTCGAAAGGCCGATCGTGCCGGTCGTGCCGTTTAATCCGGCGCGTTCCGAGCGATCCATCCCGTCGAACCAGGCGCGCCTTGGGTCATCCGTGACCGCGCGCCCGCTGCGTCCAGCGCCCGCTCAGGCCGATTTCGCCAGCGGCTGCTCCTGGCTCAATTGCATCAGCGGCTGGCGCGTCGACCATTTCTTCTCGGTCAACACGACCTGCTGTCCCTGCCGATTTGCGGCGTTCACGACCAGCGGCCCGAGGAGGTTGCCCGTCAGCCAGTCGCCCACCTTGTTGCAGATCACAAAGACCTGCGCGAAGGCTTCGTCGCTGATGTCCAGCTCCTGGCGCGTCTCATCCTTCAGCGGCACCTGGTAGCCCTTGAAGAAGATGCTGGGGTCGGCGACGACGAACGCGAGATTCGGCTCGTCGACGCATTGCAGCCAGAAGAAGTAGTTCTCCTCCCCTGCCTGGATCAGCGCGTAGCGGGTGAGGCTCGGAAAACCGAGCAGCCCGCGGGGGAAGTTAATCACCCGCTCCTCGTCAACCGAGAGGCGGCCGAACCGTGTGGTTTGAATCTCCAACTGCGCCATGCTGCGAACTCCATTTCTTTGCCACCGTCGCCGGCCGCTTCATCGCGGCGTCCTCGGCCCCGGGGCGTGCCACGCGGCATCCGCCGCGGATTCCATTCGTTCGATCCGTTTTCCCTCAGTCTCCTGCCAGGCCGCGCCGTTCCTGCGCTCCAGCGCAACTTCTTCTGCGCGTCCGGCCCTTATTGACTGTTTTTACTACATTCACAAGTACACCGTCCTCGTCATATCAAAGCTCGTGCCAGACTGAGCGGGGAGGAAGACGATCAGCCCAGAAAATCCAACAACGACATGTGCAGCACCTTGGCCGTCATCTGGTAGTTGGCCTGAAGCGCGTTCTGCAATGTTTGAAATCGGGTGACTGCAGTGGTGAAGTCGGTGTCCTGGAGATTCGACAGCAGCGACTTGGTCGCGACGTTTTCATCGTCGAGGCGGGTCTGCCGCGACTCCAGCTCCTTGACCCGTGCCCCGGTCTGCCCGCGCATGACTACGACGCGGTCATGATCGACCTTCAGCGACTGCGCCGCTTCGGTGATGGCGGTCTGGTTGTTTGCCTGAAGCGCGGCCTGAAGCTTTCCGAGGCTTGCGAAAATGCCGTTGGAATTGACCGGGTTTACGTCACCGCCCGTCAGGGTGTTGCCAACAGCGGGGGCCGCCAGCAGCCCCAGATCCGCCGGACCCAATGACGCATTCATTGGTGAAACGGCCAGCGTTCCAGCGCCGCCGGTGCCATCGGTTAATGAAATCCCATTCCCGCTGGTCGTAAAGGCTGCGGCAACACCGCCGCCTCCATCCGCGGCGTTGATCGCGTTGATCACGTCCTGCACCGTTTGCAGCCCGTCCAGATCGACGCTGAAGGTGGTGCCGTTCTTGCGCGTGACCTGCAGATCCGGCCCGGTCGCCGTGCGCACACCTTTGCCGCCGTTCAGATCGGATAGCTTGGTATTCGGCGTGAAGCTGCGCACTCCGAGCTCCGCCGCGGTGGCTCCGCCATTTTCGGAAATCGTCATGGCGGTGCCCTGGGTCGGGTTGACGATGTCGATGCCCGTGCCGCCGGCGTTGATCCGAGCGAGCACGCCTGCCTTCGAGCCGTTCACGGCGTTGAGCACGTCCTGCACGGATTGCGCTCCGGCAAGGCTGATGTTTACCGCCGCTCCGCCATTGGTGATCGTCAGGCCGGACAAGTCCAAGCCGGCTCCGCCACGGAGGTCCGCCAGTTTCGTCAATGGCGTCACCTTCGCGCCGAGGTTCTGACCGGTCACCGTGACACCGGCCCCGCCGCCGGTTGGTATGAGTATTCCCAGGTCGCCCGCGGTCGTGCCGCTGCCGATCTCGTTGACGCTGATGTTGCCGCCCCCGCTGAGCTGAATGCCATCGCTCCCCAGGCTCGCGGTGACGCCGGCAAGTCCCGCGGCGTTGATCGTGTTCACCACATCCTGCACGCTGTCGGCGGTGGAAAGGTCCACATCCACCGTCGTCGCGCCATTGCCCATTCGAATCGCTCCGGGACGAACGCCATCCCCCGAAGCCCCGCCGAGTTCGACCAATCGGGTGACGGCCGTGAGCGCCGGCGCCAGGTTCGTCGCGCCAGTCACCTGCATCGTAAGGGCGCCGAACAATTGATCGCCGGCAACCTGAAACGGCAGTACCGCGTGCTCGTCGAAATTGTTCGATAACACGTTGCTCGAACCGACAAACTGGATCGTGCCGTTGTTATCCTTGAATGGCGGCTCCGTGCTGCGATCGCCGCCAAAGAGATAGACGCCGTTGAATTGCTTATTGCCGATGCTGAGGACCTGGTCGTAAAGCGTTTTCACGACCGCCGCGGCTGCGGTCCGCTGATCCGGCGTTACATCCGACCCGACGTTCTGTGACGCGATATCCTGCGCCTGCTGCAGCAAGGCGGAGAGATCGCCGGTCGTCGAGTCCACCTCGCTTAATTGACTGTTGGCGCTCTGAAGGTTCGTCGCAAAAGACTGCCGCTGTTCAAGCGTCTTCTGCAGTTGCTGAATGATGGCCGCCGTGCCCGGATCATCGCTCGGCGTGTTCACCCGCTTGCCCGTCGAGATCTCGTTCTGGACCTCGAGCAACTGCCGCTGCGTCGTCGCAAGCGAAGAGAGCGCGAGGTTGCTCTGAAGCTGGTTGCTGACGCGGGCGAGTGGAACGGGGAGGATAGCCATGGGACTCGTCGTTTAGATCATTGCCATTAAGGTCTTCATCATCTCGTCGACCGCGACGATCAACTTCGCCGCGCCCTGAAACGCCCGCTGCTGCTTCATCAGACTGATTGCCTCTTCGTCCAGGCTGACGCCGCTGAGCGCTTGGCGATGGGCATCGAGCGTATCCTTCACCGTTTTTGCGCCCTCGTCGCTGGTTTTTGCCGCCGCGGTGTTGGTGGCGATTCCGTTGACCAGGGACTGGTAAGAGTCTTTTAGGCTAACGCCTTGGAGCGACGCGACGGCTTTGCTTTCGAGGCCGGCGATGGCCAGCGCCGTCTGGTTATCACCCGGCGCGCCGTTCTTGGCCGCCGCGAGAAGCGTCGGTTGCTTCATCAGCACCTGGCTCACGGCGATGTCCCGCGCGTCGCGCCCGGTGAAGAAGTTGTTCACACCGAGCGCCGCCAGCGTTCCGCTGCTGTCCTGGCTGAAGCTGATCTGAACATCGGGGCTGGCGGCAGTGATGGACAAGCGGCCGCCGGTCACGCTGGCCTGCACTCCGGTGATGGCGCTCAGCGATGCGGTCAGTGAGTTGAGTGTTGTGTCGTTTCCGCCGCGGCCGTCGAGATCTACCTGCACCAGGGTGCTGGTCTCCAGGCCGCTTCCCTTTTGCTTCACGTGAACGACGAAGCTTCCGTTGTTGGGCAAGAACTTCAGCCCGGCCTTCGGGTCATTGAGAGAGACGGTCGCATCGTTGACAGGGTTGGCGGCGCTGATCGACGTGAAGCCGTCGAGCCCCTGTCCGGATGCATGAATCTTGTTCAGCTCGAACATCAGGCTCTTGGCCAGCGTGTCGACGTGATCGACGGCCCCGTTGATTTGCTGCTGCGCGGCCACCAGCGCGCCAATCTGGCCTCCGGTTGCGTTGATTGAGCCGTTGTTGGACTTGAAAACGACGCTCGTGGTTACGAGGCCGTTCGTGGTGACGCCGTTGCTGGTGTCCTGCTTGAGCGCGACGCCGCGCGAGTCACCGTTGATGACCAGCGGCTCGGACCCGACGTAAACGTTGACCACGCCGCTCGGCTGGCGAATCGTCCGGACGTCCATCAACTGCGAAAGCTGCTTGATGTTGGCATCGCGCTGGTCGCGCAAGCCGTTGTCGCTGCCGCTGCCACCCTCGGCGGTCACGATCTGCGTGTTCTCATTGGCGATCTGCTGCGCCAAGCCATCGGCGCGGGCGGCGAGCCCCTTCAACTGGTCGCCGACGTCCCCCTGAATGCTGCTGAGTTGGCCGCGGACGCTTTGAAAACTGCGGGCGATGCTGTCGCCGTTTTGAAGCACCACCTGCCGCAGGCCAATGTCTTGCGGCTTGTTCGCCAGGTCGGACCAACTGTTGAAAAATGTGCTGAACTGCGTCGACAGATCCTGATCGCCCAGTTCGTTGAAGACCGCCTCCACACGGCTGAGCCACTGCTGTGTCGTGTCGGCGGCGGCGCTGTCGCTGATGCTGGCGCGAAGGCGTCCTTCCAGCGCGACGTCAATCTGGCGCTGGATGCCCGTCAGATCGACGCCGGTACCGATGAAGATGCCGGCGCGAAGCTGCTGGTCGGGGGTTGTGCCCGAGCTTGCGACCTGTCGGTTGTAGTCGGCGTTGCCGGCGTTGGCGATATTGTTGCTGGTGGTCTGGATCTGCGCTTGCGAGATCGCCAGTGCCGATTTGCCGATGTTGAGCGCGCCGATGAGAGACATTCGATCCTATCCCACTGCGTCCATGACACCGATTCGATTAGAAACCTCAGGGATGCCCTGCCGGGTATAGAGGCCGGCCTTTTCCACTGCGCCGGCGAGCAGCCGAACCACGGTGTTCAGGTGACCCAGCACCGCGCCGGCCAAGCGCCCCGCGACGTGCGTGCGCGACGCCAGATCATTCATGGCATCCTTCAGCGCCTCGCGAAGCTTCAATAGCGCCGTGCCGCGCTGCGGATGGAGCGCGGCGATTTCCGCAACGGTCATGTTCCCATGCACGTTGTGCTGGCGGGCGATGAGCATCACTACCGTCCGCCGCTTTGTTTCCAGCGTCGCCAGGCGCAGGCGGGAAGCCTCCTGCAGTTTGGCGCAGTCGGCCATCGTCGTAAGGTCCATGGTGCGCATCGCCGCCTGCTGCACATCGACGTGCTTCAATAGGCGCCGGTGCTCGACAACGAGCTCGTTGAGGATCGCCTCAAGCTCTAAGACCTGGCGCGACACGCGTCCTCCCATTGCGTTGCGAGTCCGGGCGGCTGAAATCGGCCGGCTCTTTGTCTTGGGAGGTGACTTGCTTTGCGGCGTTCATCGCATCGAAATTGACTGGTGTCTCGGGAGTTTCGTCGACCGTCTTCTGAGCCTTCGCCTGCTTGCGGTAGGCCGCGCGGCCCTCGATCTGCCGCACAATCCCGCGGACGAGCTTCTGGCTCGACGAGTGGGCCATGTGATCGATCAAGTGCTGATCCATCAGCGGCTGAAAGGCCTGCGCTCCCCGGCCGCCCGAGAACAGCTCCGACTTAAACGGGCTGTCGTGCATCTGCTTCATCAGCGTGCCATAGAACGTCTGCGCCACCCACTTTTGGGCCTGCTGCGTAATGGCATCATGCTGTGACAATTGCGATGCGCCCCTGCGCGTGCCGGAGATGCGATCGACGTCGGCGAGCGGCTTGAGCTCCTTGGCGCTGCCCAGGAGCTGGCGAAAGCGGCCGCCGCTGCGCGTCTCGGGCGTGGTGAGCGGAGCCAGATCGGGTGACGCCAATCGCGCGGCGCCGGGTGCGGCGCCGAAGAAATCGCGCGCTGCCAGGGGCAACATTCCGCCGGTCTGTTTGGTGAGATTTGGGTCCAGCATGAGCGTCTCCGACGCGTCGAGGTTCAACGCCCGCGGCCATGCGGGCGGGCCATTCGTCATTCGGTAATCAGCTTTGCGTGGAGCTTGCCCGTTTTGTGGAGCTCCTTGATGATCGTGATGCGCTCCTCAGCCGGCACCTTCAGCATGTCCAGCGCGTTGACCAGATCCTGCAACTTGGCGCCGCCGCTGTTGGTCGTATCGATCGCCACCGAATCGCTGTTGGTCACCCGAGGATTGCGCGGCGTCGGCAGCACCACCGGGTTTACCGTCGTGATCGTCAACCCCTGGTGGCTGATCACCACCGGGCTGATCTCCACGTCGCCGGTGATGATCATCGTGTGCGTCTTCTCGTTGATCTGCACCCGCGCCTCACTGTTGAGGAGCCGCTCGGGCAGCGGCAGACGCTGAATGCGGCTGATGAACGCGTCGGGGCGCTCCCGCTCGTTGACCGGTATGGTGACGATGATGCTCTTGGGGTCGACCGCCACCGCGAGCGTTTCCCTGGCCGCGGCTTCCGAATCATTGATCACCTGCGCGATCGCGCTGGCGGTCGTCCAACTTGCGGACGGGTCGTCGAGAATGAGCGTGACCCGGCTGTCCCGCACGTACGTCATGGGCCAGTTGGATTCCATCACGCAGCCGCCCTTGACGACGCCGCCGGTGGGTGTGCTCGGATCCTCAAGCGTCAGCGGCCCCTCGGCCATGGCATAGAAGCCGCCGGTTTTGCTCGGCAGCGGGCCCTGCATCGGGATCGGAAATAAACGGCCGCCCTTCAAACTTGCCGCTTTGCCGATGCTTGTCACATAGACGTCTAGCTTGTCTCCCGACCGCGCCCCGTCCTTGGGGATCGTGGCGACGAGGCTCACCAGCGCGACGTTCTGCACATCGGCGAGTTCCTTGGCCTGTGCCTGATCGGCGAATTTTTCCAGGAGCGACACGAGCGGCCGAATCGCCGGCTGATACTCGCCACCGTCGCCGGTGCCCTTAAGACCCGTGACCAACCCCAGGCCGGTAAGAATATTAGTTCGCTGGCCCCCAAGTCGAGTGATGTCGGCGATTCGCACTGCGTGCGCCGGAGCGGCGGCAAGCAACAGCGCTGCGAGGAAAATACGATGAATCTTTCGCATGGGCTCCGCCCGTTTTCTCGTCCCTCGTCATGGGTCCTTCGTCATTGGCAAATGCAAAGGACGAATGACAAATGACAAAGGACAGATCGTCAGAACGGGCTGAAGGTGTCCAATAATCTCGGCAGGAAACCGCGTTTGGTGGTGTCGCGGGCGGCGCCTTTGGTGACCTTGCGAACGTCCAGATCGTTCAGCGTATTGCTGAGGATCGAGTTGTCCGGGCCAACGTCTTCAGCGCGGCAGGTGCCGGTCAGGATCAACTCCTGCTCTTCCTCGTCATTCTTGATGTGTTTGCGCGCCTGAATGACGAGGGTGCCGTTTGGCTTGACGTCCAGCACCTCGGCGCCGATTCGAGCGGTGAACGTATCGGTGCGGTCGACCTGGGCATCGCCCTTGAAGTTGCGGGTGCCTTCAAGCTTAAGTTCGGGAGCTACCGTTGGCGTTTGCGCATTGAGCGCAACCTTCGCCAGGTTGAGCTTCACGTACGAATCGATCTTGGCGTCGAAATCCGCGTTTTTCTTCAGGTCCGTCGTGCCCTTGGTGCCTGATTGGCTCTCTTCGCGAACGATGATCGTCACCAGGTCGTGCTTCTTCAGCACTCGCGGCACGGGGTCCGGAACGGCCATCGAACTGGCCGCGTTGTAACCCACGACGTCTGAATTCGGGCTCGCGGCGGCTTGAAGGGTTGCCCGGACGAGCGACCCGCCGTGGTCCATCGTGACCGGCCCTGAGTCGCCGGGGCTGCGAAAGCGCGACGCGCCCTCAACGGCAGCGGGCGTGGAGCGGTTGCCCGAATGGTTCGATGGGTCGGGCGCGGCAGGTGTAACGTCGCCCCAGGCCATGGCGCAGCAGATTCCGTAGAGGGAAACAACAAGGATCGTAAGTCGGATCATGCGGATGCGTTCCCCGGCGAGAGGAGGTGCGACGAGGCCGAGCCCGTCGGGTCAGGACGGATAGGTCGATCAGTTCACGAGATTGGCCGTCGCTGCGTCTGCTTTCGATGGCGCGGTGGCCATACGGCCGCGTTTGGGCCCGACGAGCGTCACGTCGTAGACGCTGTTGGTGGCCTCGTTCTTCACCTTGATCGTTTGGCCATAGCTGCCGCCTTCCATGGCGCGGGCGGCCGTGCTGATCTGCACATTGCCCTGCTCGACCGATACGCTGATCAGGTCACCGCTCTGGGCCAGCGGGGCCGCCTCGACCAGCCGCGTCGTCAGCACAGTGCCTGCCCGAAGCTCTCGGGATGCCAGCTGACCGACCACCTGGTCGCGCTTCACCCCCCCCGCCGACTCATCGGCCAGCGTGTCCACGAGCACGCGACGATCAACGAGGTCTTCCTCGCGAATCGTCTGGCGGCCCGCCATCGGGCGACGGACGATCAACTGATCCTGCCAGGCTCGGGCAATCGCATTGATCGGCGTCTTCTGGCTTGCTCCGCCGTCGGCCACGATGGTCACATCCCACGAGACATTGCCCAGATTTCGAGTGCGCTGCCCATCGACGTGAAATCGAAAGTGCGGCTCGGACAGGTTCAGCACCTTGTCGTCGACCGGGTTAAATCGAATCTGCATCGCCGCCGGATCGAGCGCGAGCCGCTCGGCCAACTCGGAGGTCAGCAACTCGCGCAGGGAGTGGTACTGCTTGGCCTCGGGCTGCTGCGGCGCCGATTTTTCCAAACCGTCGATTTTCGCCGGCTGCAGGGCGGCGGCGGTGCGCGCTTCGTTGATTGCCGCCGCTGACGGCCGCACCAGTACGTGCGTACCGGTGGCGGGTTGCGTCGTCGCCGGGGCTGTTCGAGCGTTGATCCAATCCTGCAAACCGGATCGCTCGTCGCTCGTCACGTCACTGCGGGTGATGGTGCAGTGCGTCGTTCCGGCAAAGCGGATGAGCCCCAGGTTGACGCCCGCATCCTGCATCGTTTGTTTCAGTTCCGACAGCGAAATCGCGCGGAACGGCGTGTTGCCAGCCATGCGCGTCACGATCAGGTCAGCGACCGGCTCAAACGCCGTGGCGTCGGCGTCGGACCATCGGCAGATCTGCTTGAGTTTTACGTCCCCGCCGACGATGGTCGCTTCGCCGCGCAGTTCGAGCGTCGCGTTGACGAGGCCGGAGCTGCTGCTGCCGCCGCCGGTAACGAAGCGCTCTTGCGACGTCGCGGGCTCGGCGCCGAAGGCTGCGCGCGTCGCCCAGGCGAGCATCGCGAGGATCGCGACGAGGCGGAACGTTTTGCGAAAGCTTTCTGGAATGGGTTGCATGGCGACGTCCTGTGGCGGCGGCGGCCAGCGTTAGCCTCGCCGCAGGTTGCCGATGGTCTGTAGTGCTTGATCGGCCGTTTGGATCGATTGACTGTTCAATTCGAAGGCGCGCTGCGTCTTGATCAGCGTGACCAGCTCCTTGACGGGATCGACGTTGCTGCCTTCGAGGAAGCCCTGAAGGATCGTTCCCGATCCCCCCTGCCCCGGATTGGCGGTGACGGGCGGTCCGGATGAATCCGTCTCGACATAGATGCTGCCGCCGAGCAGTTGAAGGCCCTGTGGGTTGACGAATTGGGTCAACTGGAGTTGGCCGGCCTTCTGCTTGGTGGTGCTGCCCGACTTGACGATGTTGACGGTGCCGTCGGTGGCGATGCTGATGTCGGTGGTGCCGGTGGGGATCTGGATGGGCGGGATCAGCTTGTAGCCGTCCCCCATGCCCAATACCAGGTCGCCGTCTTTGTTGACGAAGAAGTTGCCATTGCGCGTGTAGCCGGTGCCGTTCCCGACCGTGTCCATGATTTTGATCTTGAAGAATCCCTGCCCCTGGATGCCGACGTCGAGCTGCCGGTTGGTGCTTTCAAGGCTCCCCTGCTCGAGGTCAAGCTGCGTGTTGCTGATACGCGTGCCCAGACCGACGAAAATGCCGGCCGGCGACACTTCGCCCGAGGCGTTGGTCGCGCCGGGTTGCTTGAGCATCAGATAGAACAGGTCTTCAAAGTTGACCCGGCTGCGCTTGAATGCGGTCGTTTCCGCGTTCGCCAGGTTGTTGGCGACCACGTCGATGCGCGTCGATAGCGCTCGCAAGCCCGTCGCGGCGGAATTCAGTGCGGTAATCGCCATGGCAGGTTTATCGGACGCTTAGGTGAAGTTGCTGCACAAGAGGGTTCAGGGTTCAGGGTTCAGGAGAAGAGTTGTCGGGGAAGCGTCGATCACCAGGGGGTAGGTGTTTCTCGAGGGAGCGTTCCAAACCATTTAACATTCGAATGCACTCGTCGTAGCGGGCGCGGAAGCTGTCGTACACGGGAGACGCGAGGTATCCCTTGAGCTGACCGATGAACAGGTGATGGACTGTTTCAAGCGCTTCGCCGCGGGATCGGTTCGTACCTTCGATCTTGTTGCGCACATGGCGATCGCTGTGCTTTTCTGCCAGTTGCGCGGGTGCGCTGTTCGACGAGCGACGCACTTGTGAAGCTAATTCAAAACGTTCCTCACTGGGCCACGACTTGGTGAGTTGGCACACTTCAATATGGAGCTGGCAAAGCTTTTGGTAAACCTGCAAGTCCTCAACTCGCATGAACTCGCTCATGCCCGCTCGCTCGTTTTCGCCTGAACCCTGAACCCTGAACCCCGAACTCTTAGCTGATCTTGCCGACGTCGTTCACCAGCCGGCCAAGAGTGGTGTCCTGATAGCGGATCATGTTGGCGTTGGCCTCGAGCTGGCGTTGGGCATCCATGAGAAGCGCGAGTTCGCTGGCGGGTTCGACGTTGCCGCGCTCGACAAATTCGCTGTGAAGAACGCCGGCTGCGGGTTTTAAGGCCCCTTCGTCGGGGTAGGTCAGCAGGTTTCCGCCGCGCTTCTGGAGCTTGGAATAATCGGGGGCATCGACGAGATTGACGCGGCCAACCAGCTTGCCTGCCTGGGTGACTTCGCCGAAGCGGCCTATGGTGGTCTTGGTTCCGACGAGCTTGGGGTCGAGGGTGATCGGGCGGCCTTTCACATCCATCACCTCCTGACCCTCCGCGTTGGCGAGCGCGAGGTGGCCGGCGCGGTTCACAAGAAACCGCCCGTCGCGGGTGAGGTGGGTTTTGCCGTTGTCGTTGACGGTGAAGAAGCCGTGGCCTTCGATGGCGACGTCGAGGTTGTTGCCGGTAGGCTCGAGCTCGCCCTGCGCGGAATCGACCTGGGTGGGATAGGCGAAGACGCCGCCACCGAGCTTTTCGAGCAGGGCATTGCTCATGCCGGGGATATTGCCGCGGTCCTGCGCTTCGGTGCGGCGTTCCTGGAAAAGGGCGAGGTCGCGCTTGAAGCCGACCGTTTCGGAGTTAGCCAGGTTGTTCGCGATGACGTCTTGGCGATAGGAATTGGTCTGGACGCCGGCGGCCGAGAGATAGAGGCCGTAGATCACTTAGTCCGCTCCTTCGGCGGCGGAGCTGGGTGGGGGCGATGCGGAGACGTCATCCTCGGTCTCCGGGCTTAAGAGGGCCAAATCGCCGTCACCTTCAGGCAACCTTCCATCCCTGGAATGGTCTGCGGTGCGGACTCCGCCGCCCGCGTGCGGACCGGCTCTACCGATCACGACCCGCTGCCCGAGTGAACCAACGGAGCCCGACGCGACCTGCTGCATGTGCATGGCAACCGCGCGACGCGCGGTTTCCAGGATGCGTTGTCCCAAGGTGTTCATCAACAATTCAGCCATGTGCAGCTCCGATCGCGGGGGTCCGGAGCGGCCTATACCAAGGGGCGTGCCAGAAGATAAGTATTCGAATGCGATTGGTCGCAAGTCGTTTGTCCTTTGTCATTTGAATTTGAAATTTGAAATTGCAGCGCGAGCGATTTGGGGCGCGCAAGGCGCAGCGGTTGCCTGAGGGGGCGGGAACTGCGCTACTGGTTTTGCGCGGTGGGGGTGCCGTAGGGCTCGCGGATGGAGTCGAGGGCGGTTTTGCGATCCGCGCCTCTAAGGGGTTCTACGGTGAGAGTGATGGACCCGTCGGCGATCTTGACGTGCGTGAGCTTGACGGGGACGGTTTTGCGGTCGCCGATGGGCATGAAGAAAAATGGCTGCGAGGGTTTCTCGCCGAGGGTGTTCAGCAGCAATTCCGTCATCGCGGCTTTAACCGCTTCGTTGTTGGCGCCGCCGGCGTCGATCTTCGCGGTGCGCTGCCACTCGGGGAGCCACTGCTGGAGGGTTGCCCTCACCTTGGTGAGGCGGCTTTCGACCAGGGATCGGGGGACTCGAAGCTGGCCGGCGCGAATCTCGGCGATGTCCAAATGAAGCAGGCCGGCGTCATCGAGGCTGGGCTCCACATGAAGTGCGCCGAACTGGCCCAACTCGGAGATCTGCCCGCCGAAGATGATCTGTCCATCACGCAAGGCGAACTGCGGGCCGCTGATGTAGGTCTCCACCCTGTCGCTGTTCAAGGTGCTCCAGCGCAGGATGAAGGCCGTCAGCTCATCCTGAGTGAAGGTGACGGTAATCGGCTGGACGGACGG
Organism: Tepidisphaerales bacterium; assembly: GCA_038221115.1. Lineage (GTDB taxonomy): Bacteria > Planctomycetota > Phycisphaerae > Tepidisphaerales > Tepidisphaeraceae > JANXVV01. Next base: position 1,826 of record JBBRIN010000005.1, on the reverse strand, counting down.
CCTACTGGCGGGCGATTGGCCATGATCGCGGCTCCATTGCGACGACGACTCCAAGGCGGCGGATTCGTCGGCCATATTGTGGATGGCTGCCACTTTATTGAACGCGCGGTTAGCGGCGGCTTCCATCTCCTGGCTGTTCATCGCCTGCGGCCTATACCACGAGGGTGTGCGCCGGATGAGGTAATAACTGGTGGCCAGAAGAGCCGCCGCACCTACGGCTACGACCAGCAACAGAGCGAGGATGCGTTTAAACCACTTCATGAGTCAGTCGTCAGTCGGGGGTGTCAGACACGGGTCATTTTGGGCATAGCTCATTCGGACAACTACGCTGTACGTTACTTTATGTGGCATAACCGCCAAAGTCGTCACGACCGCACCGCAAATTGGTTGCCGCGTGGCGCGAGCGGGGCTTTTTCAGCGCCCGGCGGCGAGATTGAATTAGAGTTGGCGCATGAATGGTTCCGTCGGGAATTTTTCGCCTGCGAGATCTGCGCCCGTGAAGCGGCGTTTGCGCTGCCCGGGGATGCTCCTGGAGCCGATCGCTGGGCGAAGGGGGATGGCAGAAGGGGTGGTGCGTCGGGTGGGGGCATCGGTTGTCGCTGAACAGAAACGAGATCCGGATGCGCCGCCGGCGGCGCAAAGCGCCGCCGACTTTTGCCGGCAAGCGCGGCGGCTGCGGGCGGTCTTCGAACACGACCCCGTGCGAATGCATCGGCAACTCAGCCGTCTTTCCGTCATCGCGGCGGCGAAGGGACAGACGATATCGCCACCAGATGAGACGCCCGACACCGAGCGCCGCGGGCTTTCGCAGAAGATCGGCTGGGCCTGGACCCATACGGCGCGGCTCGGGCGCAACGGCATGACCATCCTGGGACGTCTCGGCAAAGGCCTGAGCATGGCGGCTACTGAGGATGAGGGCGAGGCGCTGCCCGAGTCGGCGTGGGATGAAGACGCCGAGCGCTACACGCTGCTGGACCCGGATGAGCCGTTGTTGGTCAATGAGGGGTATCCATCGACATCCGATCGCTCATTCCGGGAATTCGTGCGTCGGACACTTGGCGGACAGCGCGACCTTCGCTACTCCAAAAGGCTGGCACTCCTGAAAGAGGCCGGGCGACGCGGCATCGGTCGGTTCGAGGCGAACCTCATGATTGCTTCGGTGCAGCATGACCTGAACGTACAGGCGGGAATCGAGCGCGGGGGCGCTGGGCGGCTGCTGGGGCTATCGGGGGTGTTGGCGTTTATCGGGATGCAGGGGTTGATCGTGCTGGGGTACTGGCGGCTGTTTCGGAGCTGATCGATCTCGTCGGGGCCGCGTTGTCACGGTACATTGGGGCAGGGGTTATCCCTGACGGAGGCGCGTATGGCGCGGAGATGGAACTTGGCGGCGGTGGTGGCGTGTTTGATGTTGGCGTCGGTGACGTTTGCGGCGACGCCGAAGGAGGCGGTCGGGTTTTGGGGAACCGTCACCGGCGAGGTGAAGTCGGCGAAGCCTGACGGCACATCGTTCGTCATGGCGGTGAAGACGGCGGAGCCGGACGAGAAGCAGAGTACGGTGAAGGATGGCTCGGCGATGTCGGGGAAGCTGATCACGCTGGGCACGCGAATGCCGAAGAAAGACGGCAAACCGGCTCCGAGCGAGGAAGACATTGCGTACATCAAAACGCTGAAGCCGGGGATGAAGATCACCGTGAAGATTTTCGCGGTGAAGGCGGACCCCACGGTGCTGCGGGTGCAGGGGCCGGGGAAGAGCGAGGAAGAGGCGAAGTAGCGCGCCCGTAACCAATGACTGCGCGCCGAGGAATGATGCGCTGGTCTACCGTCAA
>JBBRIN010000004.1:0-21382 GCA_038221115.1 Tepidisphaerales bacterium | reverse complement strand
CGTCGCAACGCCAATGCGGACGATCCAGTAGATACGAAGCCGAGCCTCCGTGCGGACATCGGATCAAAGCCATGAACGAAAATCCAACTCGTAGTGACATTGCAGCACAACGGCGCGCCAACCTGAGCCGCCGCCGTTTCCTGCGCGGGGTCGGCGCCTGCATCGCCCTTCCCGCATTCGAATCATTGCTCCCGCGCGGCGTCTCCTCCGCTTGGGCTGCCACCACCGCCGCCCCCGGTGCCTCCGCCGCTGGCACTACCGCCTCAGGGGCCCCGCTCCGCATGGCCTTCCTCTACATCCCCAACGGCACCCACCAGGGCTATTGGTGGCCCGAGAGCGAAGGCAGAGACTACAAGCTGAACAAGACCATGGAGGCCCTGGAAAAGGTCAGGGACAAGATCCAGGTCGTCGGCGGCCTCGATCACATCAACGCCACCGCCGGCCCCGACGGCGCCGGCGATCACGCCCGCGCCAACGGCACCTTCCTCACCGGCGTCCGCGTCCGCAAGACCGCCGGCGCCGACATCAAGGCCGGCGTCTCCATCGACCAGGTCGCCGCTCAGCAACTCGGCCACCTCACCCGCTTTCCCTCACTCGAGCTCACCTGCGTCGCCGAGCGCCGCACCGGCAACTGCGACTCCGGTTACTCCTGCGCGTACCAGCACAACCTTGCCTGGCGCTCGCCCACCGTTCCCGTCGCTCCCGAGGCCAACCCGCGCCTCGTCTTCGAGCGCCTCTTCGGCATCGGCGCGCCCGGCCAGCGCCGCGCCCAGCTCAAGGCCCGCCAGGACCAGCAGCGCTCCCTGCTCGATTTCGTCATGGACGATGCGTCCGATCTCGAAGGCGGCCTGGGCCAGCGCGACAAGCAAAAGCTGGATGAATACCTCACCAGCGTCCGCGAGGTCGAGAAACGCATCCACGCGTCCGACCGCTTCGGCCAAACCCCCGACCCAGCCATCGAGACCCCCGCCGGCATCCCCCCGAGCTACGCCGAGCACATCTCCATCATGTTCGACATGATGCTGCTCGCGTTTCAGACCGATTCCACGCGCCTCGCAACGTTCCTGATCGCCAACGACGGCGCCAACCGCGCCTTCCCCGAGATCGGCATCCCCGAGGGCCACCACTTCCTCTCCCATCACCGCGGCGAAACCACCATGATGGAGAAGATCGCCAAAATCGACCAGTTCTACATGCGCCAGCTCGGCCGCTTCCTCGAACGCATGGACCAGATCAACGACGTCGACGGGAAGTCGCTTCTGCACAACTCCATGATCGTCTACGGCGGCGGTATCTGCGACGGCAACCGCCACTCGCACGCCAACCTCCCCGTCGTCCTCGCCGGCTCCGGTGGCGGCCAGCTCACCGCGGGCCGGTTCATCAAGCAGCCGTCGGTTCCGATGTCCAATCTGCTTCTCACCATGGCCGATCGCTTCGGCGTCAAAGGACTCGACCGCTTCGGCGATTCGACCGGCCGGCTCACCGATATCTGATCGGATCGCGCCACTCAACTCCACGCGCGTGCCAGCTTTGGGTGCGAATTGACGCCCCTCTCCCCGGCCCTTAGTATCCGGAATTCCGCCGGCCCTAAAGCCATACCGGCGACGTAAGGACCGCGCGCCCATGTTCGCGATCGTCAGTGACATCCATTCCAACCTCGAAGCGTTTACCGCCGTGCTGGCCGAGATCGACCGGCGCGGCGTTCAGCAGATCATCTGCCTCGGCGACGTGGTCGGCTATGGCCCCAACCCCATGGAATGCCTCGACCTCGTCGCCTCGCGCTGCCGCGCGTCGATCATGGGCAACCACGATTTCGCCGTCTTCTACGAGCCTTTCAACTTCAACAGCGGCGCCGAGTCCGCCTCCTATTGGACGCGCAGGTGCTTCGAGAACGACCCCGACCCCCTCCGCAGGGCAAACCGCTGGAAGTTCCTGGGCAACTTGCCCGTCCGCATTCGCACGAATGAGTTCGTCGCCGTCCACGCCTCGCCGCGCCGGCCCATTAACGAATACATCTTCCCCGATGACATTTACACCAACCCCGGCAAATTCGTCAGCATCTTCGAGCGCTTCGAGCGCCTCTGCTTCGTCGGTCACACGCACGTGCCCGGCGTGTTCCTCGAAGGCCCCGATTTCTACAGCCCCGATGAGCTCGACTATCGCTTCGAGCTGACCGACGAGAAGGCCATCATCAACGTCGGCTCCGTCGGCCAGCCCCGCGACCGCGATCCTCGTTCCAGCTTCGTCGTCGTTACCGAAACCGCCATCGAGTTCGTGCGCATCGCGTATGATGTTCAGACTACCGTGAAAAAGGTGCAGGCCATCGATGAGTTGGATGATTTCCTGGGGGCGCGATTAATCGACGGAAGGTAAACGGGTTCAGGGTTCAGGGCTCAGCGAAGACCAGGCCGCAATCGGCCCCCTCTTCCATGAACCCTGAACCCTGAACCCTTTGAAGGACAGACATGGATAACAAGCGGATGTGGATCGGCATGGCTCTCGTGATCGGCGTCGTGCTGTTATGGATACAGCTCGTGCTGCCGTGGCTGGCCAAAAAGAACAATTGGGATCTGACCGGTAGCGCGGCCAAGTCCGCACAGACATCGACCGACAATTCTGCGCCCGCCGCCGGCACCGCGCCCACCACCGCCCCCGCCGCCACCACCGGCCAAACCCCCGCCACGGCGATCGTCATCGGCGGCCCCTCTACCCGCCCCGTCATCCTCGGCTCCATCGATTACGATCCCAACGTAAAATCACCGCACAGCCCCTTCCCTCTCGGCCTCACCCTCTCTCCGCGCGGCGCCTCGATCCAATCCGTCACGCTCACGCGCTTCCGCAATGAATCCGACAAGCCCACCTCCTACGTCTTTCAAGAACCTTACGAAGGCAACTCGCCCCTTGCCCGAGCGCTTGCGACTCGAAGCGTCACCATCGACGGCGGCGCCCCGATCCAGCTCGACTCTCTCGACTGGCGCCTCGCCGATGAGCCCACCGCCAACATCGGCGTCAAACGTACCGCCTCTTTCGTCGCCGAAATACCCAACCAGCTCCGCATCACCAAGACCTACGAGGTCCGCGACGCCACCGACAAATCCGCCGGCTACGAGGTCGCCGTCACTTACGCCCTGCAAAACCTCACCGATCATCCCATCAAGCCAAAGCTCGCCTTCAACGGCACCAATAGCCCCAAGCCGGAGAACAATCGCGACGTCCCGGAAATCGTCGGCGGCTTTGACGCCGGCCGCCAGACCGTGAACATCGGTCACAATCCCACGGCCTCGATCAAGGACACCGAGACATTCGACGTAAAGGGCCTCAACGCCGAGCAGAAGCTCCTCTGGGCGGGGATGGCCAGCGCCTATTTCGATGCCATCGTGCGCGCCACAGATGCCGCGGGTGTTCCCTTGCCCCTCGCGGCCGTGAAGGCCAACGTGCTGACGCCTAACGTCGCTGATCCCCTCCATCGTGCCGTCGCAGTGGGATACGAGACAACCGACTTCACCGTGCCTCCGGCCAGCCAGATCACCTTCACACTCAACGCATTCTTCGGCCCCAAGCTGCGCGACGTCCTTCGCAACGACTACTACGCGACCTATCCACTCTCCTACGATGACACGCTCGTCCTGAAGACCACCAGCGGCATCGGCTTCATCTGCGGGTTTTGCACATGGGACTGGCTCATCAACCTGCTGGTCCAGGCGCTCCGCGCTTTGCACGTCGTCCTTCAGGACTGGGGTCTGGCCATCATCGGCCTGGTGATTGTCGTGCGCCTGCTGCTCCACCCCGTGACTAAGCGATCGCAAATCTCCATGACCCGCATGACGAAGATGGGTCCGGAGCTCGAGCGCCTCAAGAAGAAATACGGCGACGATGAGGAGGGATACAAGAAGGCCCAGGTCGAGTTTTACCGCGAGCAGGGCGTCGCGCCGTTCCTCGGCTGCCTTCCCATGTTTCTCCAGATGCCTATCTGGATCGCCCTCTGGAGCTCCCTGCAAAGCACCTTCGAGATCCGTCACGCACCCTTCCTCTGGGGCTTTACGTGGATCAAGGACCTCGCCCAGCCCGACCGTCTCATTTACTTCCCCAATCACCCGGTCAATTTCTTCTTCATTCACTTCGATGCGCTGAACCTTCTGCCCATCATCATGGGCATCATTTTCTACATCAACCAGAAGTTCCAGCCCCAACCGGTCGCCACCACCGATCAGCAGAAGCAGCAGCAACAGATGATGAAGTGGATGTCCGTCTTTCTCTTCCCACTGTTTCTCTACGGGAGCCCCAGCGGTCTGAATCTCTACATCTTCACCAGCACCTTGATCGGCATTTTCGAGTCCAAGCGCATCCGCGATCACATCAAGGAGCGCGAGGAACGCGAGAAGGCCGGTGTCGTCATCGTCGACGGGGACGGCCCGCCCAAGGGCGGCGCTCCGGGCTCCGTCACCCGACGCCCCAAGCCCGCCCCCACCGGCGGCATCGCCGGCTTCATGGCCAAACTCCAACAAATGGCCGAAGACGCGAAAAAAGAACAAGACAAGCGCGGTAAAGCGAAAAAGTGACCTCCGGTGATACCATCACCGCGCTCAGCACCGCCCCCGGCCCCGCCGCCCGAGCCATCGTCCGCCTCAGCGGTCCCGACTCGTGGTCGCTCGCCCAATCCCTTTGTCCCGCCGCAAAGCTCATCCCGAGCCACGCCACCTCCACCCGCGCCATTTTTCAAAACCTCTCCATTCCCACCACGCTCTACCCCTTCCGCGCTCCCCGCAGCTACACCGGCGAAGATCTGATCGAATTCCATCTCCCCGGCAATTCGCTGCTGGTCAGATATTTGGTCGACCATCTCGTCGCTCGCGGCGCTCGCCCCGCCGACGCCGGCGAATTCACCGCCCGCGCCTACTTCAACGGCCGGCTCGATCTCTCCGAAGCCGAGGGGGTCGCCGCCGCCATCTCCGCCCAAAACGACGCCGAGCTGAAAGCCGCCCGCCAGCTCCTGGCCGGCGAGCTCGCCCGTCGGCTAAAGCCCGCCATGGAGCTCATTGCCCAGACTCTCGCACTCGTCGAAGTCGGCATCGATTTCGTCGAGGAAGACGTCACCTTCCTGTCGCCCGCCGAGATTGCGCGTCGCTTAACTGATGTCCGTGCCCTGCTCGATGACCTGGTCGCCAACAGCGCCCGCTTCCAAACCCTCACCCATGAGCCCCGCGTCGTCCTGCTCGGCCGACCCAACGCCGGCAAGAGCACGCTGCTCAACGCACTCGCCGGCCGCCAGCGCGCCGTCGTTTCCTCCGTAGCCGGCACCACGCGCGATGCCCTCTCCGCCGATGTCCCGCTCGCGCGCGGCATCATCCGCCTCATTGACGTTGCCGGACTCGACGCCGCCGATGCGGCAGGGGGGGCAAGGGAAATAGTGGGGGTATCATCCCAGCAAGACATCGAGGGGCAGATGCGCGACCGCGCCCTCCGCGAGCTCGAAGCCGCCGATTTTGTGTTGCTGATCCACGACGCTTCAACGTCAGCACCTCCCCTTGTGCCGCCGCGCAACCCAGACCTGCTCGTCCTCACCAAGAGCGATCTCGCCACATCATCGATTCCCGGCGCAATCAGCGTCTCCGCTCACACCGGCCATCATCTCGGCCTCCTCCGCGACCACCTCGATCGTCTCGCCTTCGGCACCAGCCCCGCCGGCGCTTCACTCACGCTCAACGACCGGCACCTTCAAGCGATCCAGGAATCGCTCGACGCGCTCGCCCGCGCTGCCGCAACCGATCGTCCGGAACTGCTCGCCCTCGACCTACGCGACGCCCTTGACGCCCTCGGTCGCGTGCTCGGCTCCGTCTCTCCCGACGAGCTTCTCGGCCGCATCTTCGCCGCCTTCTGCATCGGCAAATGACGCGCATGTCCCCTCACCCCCGTACTCGGGGGAGAGGGTTAGGGTGAGGGAGCGATCCTCTCGTGCCCTGCCTTGCTTTCCCCCACCCAGCGCGGCATATTCGCCTCCGCATCGACGAAGAAGGAAGGAATCCATGCGACCGTACCGTCTCTCGCTTCTCCTCGCCATAGTTTTCGCGCCGCTGCTCGCGTCCGCCCAACCTCTGGCGGACAAAGTCCCCGCCGATACGCTCCTCTACGTCGGCTGGCGCGGCGCCGACGCCATGGGTCCGGGTTACGCCCAATCTCATCTCAAATCCGTCCTCGACGCCTCCGATTTCTCTCAACTGGTCGATGAGTTCTTCCCACAATTGATGGCCCGCATCGCCCAGGCCGATCCCGATGCCGCTCAGGTGCTGCCGATCATCAGCGCGCTCTCCAAGCCCATGTGGAAGCACCCAACCACCTGGTGCTTCCACGGCGTCGACCTACCCGCCGCCGGTGGCGCAGAGCCCTTTCCGCGCGTGTTCATCCTCTGCGATGCGGGCACCGATGCGCCGCAGGTCGCGGCCACTCTGCGCCGTCTCGTCGATCAGATCAAAAACCCGCCCGTTCCGGTGAACCTGATCAACCAGGGCAATCTCGTCGGCATTTGCGTAGGCAACATGCCTCCGACGCTCGATGCGCTGATCAAGGGCAACGCCGCCCCAAGCCTCGCCGCCGACGCCGGCTTTAAATCCGTCATGGCCCCGGTCACCCACGACCCGGTCTTCGCGTTCTACATCAACATCGAAGGCGCGCTCGCCGCCACCGAGCAGGCCATCAAGACCTTCGCCCCGCCCGAAGTTCAGGCCAAGTGGCCTAGTGTCCGCGAGGCGCTGGGCCTGCAAGGCCTCAAGCGCTTCGCTTACGCCGGTGGCTTCGACGGCAAGGACTGGACCGAATCCGCGTTTCTCGCTTCTCCCGCGCCGCGACAGGGTTTCCTCGCCAACTTCGGCTCCACGCCCATCTCAGCCGACGTCCTGAAGCTCGCGCCCAAGACCTCCGTCGTCGTATCCGCCGCCCGATTCAACTTGCTTGGGTTCGTCAATGCCGCCACAACCGGTTTGGCTCAGTTCGATCCCGGTCTCGGACAACAAGCCGAAGGCTTTCTCGGCCAGCTCAATCAGATGCTCGGCTTTGATCTCCGCAAAGATTTCCTCGGCGCGTTCGGCGAAGAGTGGGTCGCCTACACAGACCCGAACACCGGTGGCTATGGCCTCGCTGGCTCCGTACTCGTCAACCATCTTGCCGATCCCGCCCGCGCAGAGCAGTCTCTCTCCCGCCTCGAAGCCACCGCCAACGGCATGCTCGCCGCCGCGCTCCAGCAGGAGCACATGAGTGTGTCCTTCCAGACGCGCATCGTCGGCGACGCCACGCTGCACTACCTGGCGATCCCGCTGGTGACTCCAACCTGGACGATCAGCGACGGCAACTTCTACCTCGCGCTGTACCCGCAGGCGGCAGCCGCCGCCCTCGACTTCGTGGCGAAGAAGGGGCCGTCAATCCTCGATAACGCGGACTTCATCGCCCTGCGCAAACGTCTCAACGGCGACAAAGCCGACGCCATCACCTTCGTCGATCTCGCCAGAACCGCCCCCGTCAACTACGGTGCTTGGCTCGCCGTCTCACGGCTGCTCGGCATCGCCGACCTGTTCGGCGTCAAGTCGCCGATCATGGTGCTCCCGCCGTTGGCCACGCTCATGGAGCATCTTGCGCCGGGTGGCTCGGTCTCCTGGGCGGATGACGCCGGCTGGCACGTGAAAAGCCTCTATCCCTTCCCCGGTTCCACGCTCTTCACGACCGACCCGATTTCGACCTACTACACCAGCGCCAGCGGCGCGGCTCCCGCCTTCGCCGTGAGCATCCTTCTCCCATCCCTGAGCCGCGCGCGCGAGACCGCGAATCGCGTGAAGTCGGGATCCAACCTCCGCCAGATCGGACAGGCGACCTACCTCTATGCCAGTGAAAACAAGGGCCAATGCCCTCCAGACCTGGGCACCATCCTCAAGACCCAGGACGTCACCCCGCAAGTCTTCCTCTCACCGCGCGGCACGAATGAATTCCCGGATAATCTAACTGCCGGAACGCCCGACCAGCGCGCCGCCTGGATTAACGAGCACGCGGACTACGTCTACCTCGGCAAGGGTAAGATGGTCGACCGCCTCCGAGCGGACGAGCCGCTCGCTTATGAGAAACTCGAACTCGGCGACCAACAAGGCACGAACATCCTGTACGGCGACGGCCACGTCGGATGGGTCTCGGCCGCCGAGGCTGCCCGAGTCCTGAAACTTGACGCGCCGCGACTGTGATTTCGTGTTTGAGCCTACGGCGCGACTCTTCTGAGTCGACCGCCGCGCGAGCATTCCCACATCGAAAGGCCCCGTGCGATCCCGCCACCTCCTCCCGATTCTCTTCCTGCTCGCGACCTCCGCATCCGCGCAACCACTCGCCGACCGCCTCCCACCGTCCACCCTCGTCTACACCGGTTGGTCTCCCACCGCCGCCTTGCAAACCACCGCCGCCGCCAAAATGCTCGCCGACGTTCGATTCGTCCAGCCCTGGCGGGTCATGTTCCAAAGCGTGATGCTCTCTCTGCCCGACGAGCTGGCCGCCGGCGGCGCCAAGGTCTCCGAGCACCTTCCCAAGCTGTTGACCGAAGCCGCCCAGTGCGAGGGCTGCTTTGCCCTGCTCGACCTCGCATCCGACAAGGGCCACTGGTCGCCGCGCGCCGTCCTCATCATCAACCTGGGTGCTCGCCGCAAAACCTTCGAGGAGCACTTTCAACCCATCCAGCTCAAGCTCAAGGACCGGCTCGGCGACCGCGTCCGCATGATGAAGCTCGACAACTCCTGGCTCTGGATGAAATCTGCCAAGGACAGAAGCGAATTCGCCTGGGGATTCTTCGGCGACTCCTTCGTCTTCTACCTCGGCGAAGGCGCCGAACAATTTCTTCCCACCCTTACCGCCGCCGCACCCGCCAAGAGCCTCAAAACCAATCCCTCCCTCGTCGAAAGCCTCGCCAAATTGACCGGTGGTGGGGGGACCGACGCGCTGCTCACCACCTACGTCGACGGCAAGCGCTTCGTCGACCTCATCCACCAGCTGATCAAGGACACGAACAACTCCGACTTCCGCGCCCTCGACGCCACCTGGCCCAGGGTGGTCGCAAGCCTCGGCCTCGACAATCTCGTCGCGCTCGTCGAGCGAACCACCGTCCAGGATGCGCGCTTCATCACCCGCTCCCTGCTTCGCACGGAAGGCGCGCCGCATGGCCTGCTCGCCGCCGTTGTTCAACCTCCAGTCGACGACGTCGTGCTGAAGCTCGTCCCCGCCGACGCCATGTTCGCCGTGGCAGGTCGCATGGATCTCGCGCGGGCCTACGATGACATGAAGGCCGCCATCATCGCCGTCATGGGCGAAGATGGCCGCAAGGGCTTCGGCGATATCGAGGACGCCGCCGCCGGTTTTGGCATCCCCGTCAACAATCTCCTCAGCCCTCTGGGCGACCAGTGGGTGCTTTACGAGTCCGCCTCCACCGGCGGCTTCTTCTTCACCGGCCTCACGCTCATTGTCGACGTCAAGGACGAGGCAAAGCTCGCGCGAACGCTCGTCGCTCTTAAGGCCGTGCTCGCGCATCAGTTTGGCGCCGACGCCCGTCCCGCCGTCATCGACTACGAAGCCGACGGCGTCACCTACCACTACGTCCAGGGCAGCGGCGCCAGCTTCACCCCCTTCGCCCCCGCCTGGGCCGTTGCCGACAAGAAGCTCTTTATCGCCCTCTACCCCCAGGTGATCGAGGATGCGATTCGCCAATCGCGCTCCGATAAAAGCCTCCTCGACAACCCCGCCTTTACCGCCGCGCGCGCCCAAACCGGCGGCGGTGGTCCCCTCCTCTACCTGTCCAACCCCGAATTCATCAAGAGCCTTTACCCGATCGTCCTCCCTCTCATCTCGGCCGTCCGCGAGTTCGGCGCGATGTCCGGCGGCGACGCCAACGCGTTCTCCGTCGAGTTGCTCCCTTCGCTCCAGCGCCTCCTCTCCTACTCCGGCGCCGATGCCGTCTCGATCTCACTCACCCCCGACGGCGTCCTTCGCATCAAGTCCTCCGCCAACCCTCTCCTTTCCCCCCTTACACCCCTTGATTCCATCCCCCTCTGGGTCGCCGCCGCGCTGCCTTCGCTGGCCGGTTCATCGGATTCCGCCGACCGCACCAAGAGCGCCGCCAACCTTCGCCAGATCGGCCAGGCGCTTCAGCTCTATTCCGTCGACACCAGCGGCAAGCTCCCCGCCGACCTCAACGCCCTCGTTACCGACAACCGCATCGACAAACAACTCCTTCACTCCCCCTTCGGCGAACCCGATCCCGCCGCCGCCCCCGCCCCCGACAAAGCATCCTCCGACTACCGCTATCTGGCTACCGGCCTCAAAGCCCCGGTCCCGCCTGATGTCGTCGTCGCATATGACGCCGCCGAGCTGACCAAAGGCGACGGCGCCAACCTGCTTTACGGTGATGGCCACGTCGAATGGCTCGACCACGACGGCGTCACCGCCGCCCTCGACAAATCCACCAAGTGGCGGCAATCCCAAAAGCCCGGCAAGTAACCCGCCCGCAATGTCTCTCCCCGGTTTTGCCGATAACCATTACAACGCCCGCTCCGGCGCGCCACGCCATGCCCAACACCCGCGATCCCGATCACCCTCAGATCTCCTCCGACCCACACGACATTCTCGCGCACTACGCCAACGCCGAAATGCCCTTCTGGCTCAACGGCGACAACGGCGAGATCGGCTGGGTCCGCGGCACACATCGCGGTGTCCAACGCCTCGACAAAATCGACATCCCCAAATCCCAAAAACGCTACGTCTTCTCACCCAGGTTTGAAATCCGCTACGACCACCGCTTCGAGGAAGTGATCCGCTCTTGCGCCGATCTCAAGCGCGAAGGCAAAACCTTCCTCACTGAAACCCTCATCCAGGGCTACATCGCCCTCAACCAGCTCGGCTATGCCCACAGCTACGAGGCCTGGTGTGACGGCGAGCTCGCCGGCGGCGGCTTCGGCCTCCAGCTCGGGTCCCTTCTCACCGTCGATTCCCTCTTTTATCGCGTCTCCAACGCCTCCAAGGCCGCCTACGGCCAAACCCTCCTCCGCATGACCGAGCGCGGCTTTCGCCTGATGGACACCAACGTCGTCGCCAAGCACTCCGTCAATTACGGCGAAGAGTGGATGCCCATGTGGGAGTATGAAAAAACCCTCCGCGCCTGCCTCAAGGAATCCCCCTCTCTTACCGACGATCGCACCTAACCAGCCCTTCCCTGGAAGATCCGCTACACCCTCCCCGTCAAACGCCTTGTCCGCAAACTCGCCACCCGCCTCCACCTCCCCGCCGCTGCCCTATGAGCCTGGTTTCCCATCCGCGTTCATCTGTGGTTCCGCGTCCCTCATCGTCTCCCAAACTTCCCCAACTGATTCACCGTTGCCCGAAAATCCTTTGGCGGCTCCGCCACCACCTCGACCCGCGTCCCATCCACGTTCTCAAACCGAATCCTCTCCGCGTGCAGCGTCAGCCGCGCGATCAGCGGTCGTTCCTCTTCCCCCGCCGTCGGTGAATAATGCCTCTTAAACTTGCTCAAATAAATCCCCGGCGCTTCGGTGGATTTCGTCGGGTTGTAAAGCGGATCCACGGCCAACGGCAGCCCGATCGACCGAAGATGAACGCGAATCTGATGCGTCTTGCCCGTCTTCGGAAACGCCCGAATCAAACAATACTCTCCAAACTTCCCCTCCACCTGCCACCCCGTCCGCGCGGGCCGTCCCTGCCTTGATACCATCATCCGCGTCTTCGCATTCGGATTCACGCACAGCGCCGCGTCGATCTCCCCTTCCTGCCCCGGCGGCACGCCCACGCAGATCGCCAGGTACTCCTTCTCCACCAGGTTGTTTTGAAACTGATGTGACAGGTGCCGCTGCGCATCCTTGTCCTTGGCGAACAACAAGACGCCGCTCGTTTCCTTGTCCAGCCGATGCACCACGCGCACGCGCGGGTCCACCGTCCCCTTATGCGGCAGCTTCAGCAGCCCCGCGATCTGCTCCAAAACACTATCAGTTTCCGCCCGCCCCGGAATCGCCGCCAACCCTGCCGGCTTGTGCATCGCGACAAGTCGATCGCTCTCCCAAAGGATCTGCAGCTCAGGCGTTCGTTTCACCCACTCACATTAACACGTCCCCACACCCACCACCAACCACGACTCTGCAACTATCAACTACCAACTACCAACCATCAACTTCCTATTTTGTATCGTCCGAGAACTTCTCCGAATACGTCTGCATCAACTGCCTGATCTGCGGCTGGTTCGCGTTGATCAACAAGCTCCGCTGCCACGCATCCAGCGCCGCGTGACGCTTGCTTTCTTCCAGGCCAAGGCTCTGGTTGTATTCCGTGATCAGCACCCACCCCGTCTCGTTCAGCGCCGGAAAATACAGCGTGTCCAGCTTCAACGCCCGTGCATACTCCCCAAGCGCCTCGTCGAACCGCTTCTCCAGAAACATCGCATCCCCCAGAAGCTTGCGGTTCGTAGCCGTGTCGGCCACGCGCACCACCTCTTCCATCACCGTGCGCGCCTCGCCATACCGCTGCTGCCGCTTCAGGTTTTTCGCCAGCGCCACTGCCACGTCGATCTTCGTCCCATCAATTTCCAACGCGCGGCGATATGCCCGTTCCGCCTCGGGGTACTGCTTCTTCGAGTCGTGCGCCACCGCAAGGTTCGTCCACGCTCCCGACAGTTGGTCGTTCAGCTCCGTCGCCCGCCGGCAATACTTCACCGCATTGTCAAAGTCGTCCAACTGAAGATAGGCGGCCCCCAGATTCTGGTTCGTCAGCGCGTCCGTCGGGTTGATCTGCAATGCGCGCAGGTAGGCGGCAACCGCCTCCTTCACGCGGTTGAGCATCTGGTACATCAAGCCTTCGTTGTAGTGGTTCTTGTACGAGTACGGGTCCAGCTTGACCACCACCTCGTATTGGTTCACCGCCTGCTTGTAATCGCGCTTGCTCTGATACAGATCCCCGAGCATTGCGTGCGCCATGATCAGCTCATCGTGCTGGCGAACGGCGGCCTGCAGTTCCGTAATGGCCCGCTCGTTCTTGCCGCTGTTATAGGCGAGCACGCCCTGCACGTAACTGTCGATCGCCGCCGAGCGCCCCACCGGTCGGTTCTCCGGAGCCGTCGAGCATCCCCATAGCCACAACGGCACAACGATAGCCACAATCGGCAATGCCAGCGGCGACCGAATCATCCGTACAAATCGATGGTTGACCACGTGAGAATCCTATCCGCCAACCCCTCGCACCGCGCCGCACTCGGGATAAATGGAATATACGACCCGTTTCTGATGCCCGTCAACCAACGCCACCTGCCACGCGGCAAGTGCAAGTTGACGCTCGCGAGCGCGGGTTCTACTATCCCCCATCGACCGTAGACCGCAAGAGAGTTAACTCTCCGTCTCTCCCGCGGCACGACATTCGGCGATGGCACCCGGTTTGCCGGGTTCGGCAGGGCCAATAACCAAATGGCCCACCTGTGGCACCACCAAGGAGTATCACGTGCGCCTGCTCATCGCGATTCCCGTTCACAACGAGCTCAAATACGTCGACCACGTCCTCGATCGCGTCCTGCGCTATCACGATCATGTCCTCGTAGTGGACGACGGCAGCACCGACGGCACCTCCGACATCCTCCGCCGCCGCTCCGACGTACACGTCATCCGCCACCCCGTCAATCGCGGATATGGGCGTAGTCTCATCGATGCCTTCGCCTATGCCGACGCCCACGATTATGACTGGGTCATCACCATGGATTGCGACGAGCAGCACGAGCCGGAGATGATCCCCCGATTTATCGCGGCCATCGAGTCCACCGACGCCGACATCATCAGCGGCTCGCGCTACCTCGGCGATCACAATGAGAGGGATCTCCCGCCCGGCGACCGGCGCAGGATCAACGCCTCGATCACCTCTGTTCTCAACAAGCTCTTCGAATGGGATCTCACCGACGCGTTCTGCGGCTTCAAGGCCCACCGCGTCGCCGCGATGCGCCGGCTCAACCTTGACGAGCCCGGCTACGCCTTTCCCATGCAGCTGTGGCCGCAGGCCTGGCGCCAAAAACTTACTGTCCGCGAGGTCCCCGTGCGCCTGATCTACAATGATCCGAACCGTTCCTTCGGCGCGGTGCTCGACGACCCCGGCGTCCGGCTCAAGCACTATCTCGATGTGCTCGCCCGAGAGCTCGACCATTCCGCGCCCTCGGCAGCGCCTGCCGCTTCCACCGCCGACGCCTTTTGCGGGTGCGGTTGTTGTGGCTGATTCACACGCATCACCTCGCCACCGTTGATGAACGCAGCCCCTTCCCGCTACGCCGACTGGAAAGCCCCCGCCGACGACGGGCAGATGGTCCTGTGGCCAGACCCCCAAACGCTTGTCGCCGAGACCCGCGAAAACGCCCGCCTTCTCTCCTCAACCGATTCCCTCATCCAAAATGTCCCTTTGCCGGAGTTGCGCCGGCGCGCCCGCCGGTTCATCGGTCACGACACCGATGCCCCGCTCATCGGCAACGGTCATCAAACCGAGCTTTATCACCCCGGCGTTTGGTCCAAGAATGCCCTGATCGACGTCGCCGCCCGCAAGCTGCAAGGCGTCGGCTTCCACTTCGCGGTCGACAGCGACGCACCCAAGCACCTGCACCTCCGCTGGCCTGGCGGCTCCAAACCGATCACCGACGACCCGCGCATCGCATCCGCCCCATGGACCGCCGCCCTCGACAGCCCCTCCCCGCGCCACCTTCAGTCGATCGCCGACCGCCTCACCGAAGCAGCCGCCGATTGGGATTTCACTCCCGCGTATGCTCCCTTCTTCGACACGCTCCGCCGTGCCTCGCTCGAGTCGCGTAAGCTGGCAGCCGACCTGTCCAGCGCGATCCACGCCGTCGATTGGCAGCTTGGCCTCCGATACTCCGAGCTGGTCACCTCGCCCCTCTGGCGCAGCGAGCCATATCTGGCATTCGCCCATCACATCCTCGCTCGCGCCGATGTCTTCGCCGCCGACTACAACACCGCCCTCGCCGACTATCGCGCCCGGAATGGGATCAAGAGTTCGTCCCGCCCCATGCCCGACCTCGACCTCGACCGCGGCGACGACGCCACCGAGGTTCCATTCTGGCTCGATGACCACTCCACCGAGTCCCGCGCCCGTGCCGCCGTGAAGCGGCATGGGGGCGAAGCCTGGATCGAAGCCCCCTCCGGCGATCGTTTCATGCTCGACCCCGCGCTCGACGCCTGGGAAGCGGCGTCGCGTCTGCTCGCCTGGTGTCGACGCAACAACATCGTCCTCGCTCCGCGCGCCCTCACCCTCACCACCTTCTTGCGCCTCCTGCTCGCCGACCAGTTCGTCCACGGCATCGGCGGCGGGCGCTACGACCAGGTCACCGACGACGTCATCCACCGCCATTTCAATCTCGATCCGCCGCGCTTCTCCGTCACCACCGCCACCCTCTATTTCCCCGCCGCCGCCGGCCAGCGGCGCATCAACCTCCGCCCCATGCTCCAGGAAGGACGCCGGATCCGCCACGGCCTCTTCAGCGACAACAAGCGCGACCTCGTCGCCCGCATCGATTCGCTCCCCCGCCTCTCGCGCCAACGCCGCGAGCTGTTCTTCCAGATGCACGAGCGCCTCTCCGCCGAGTCCAACGGCCCCGCCGTCCGCCAATGGGAAGACCGCTTCCGCCACGCGCAGCACGAAA
The DNA here is from genome assembly GCA_038221115.1 of Tepidisphaerales bacterium. Lineage (GTDB taxonomy): Bacteria > Planctomycetota > Phycisphaerae > Tepidisphaerales > Tepidisphaeraceae > JANXVV01. The sequence continues at coordinate 5,682 of JBBRIN010000004.1, read as the reverse complement.
GCCAGCGCCAATCCGCCCTCTTCGACCGCGAGCTCTTCTTCCCCCTCCAACCCGCCGAACGCCTCACTGGCATGATCGACCGTTATCGTGCATCCTTTTCCGCACTATGAAGCTAGCTTTTTCCACCAATGCCTACACCCGCTTCCCCCTCACCGAAGCCCTCCGCGGAATCAAACAAGCTGGCTTCACCGGCGTCGAAATCCTCGCCGATATCCCCCACGCCTATCCCGACCAGATCGACGCCGCTCTCACGTCAGCGATACAACGCGAGTTGGAAAAGCTCGACCTCCAGGTCAGCAACATCAACTGCAACTGCTCCTTCGGCTACTGGAAAGACGCCCCTCCCGAACCCTACTTCGAGCCCAGCCTCATCAGCCCCAGCCCCAAATACCGTGCCGACCGCACCCGCATGATTCTCAAAACCCTGCAATTCGCCAAAGACGTCGGGGCTAAAAACATCAGCATCACCAGCGGCCGCTGCCTCGGCGGCATGCCCCCCGTTCCCGCGGCCAAGCAATTTGCCGAATCGATCAAGCCCATTCTCGACAAGGCCGACCAACTCGGCATCGACGTCGGCATCGAATGCGAGCCCGGCTTGTTCCTCGAGTACGTCGCCGAGCTGCACGATTGGATCGACCGGCTCGATCACCCGCGCTTGGGCGCCAACCTCGACATCGGCCACTCCATCGTCATCGGCGAAACCATCCCCGAAGCCGTCAAGCTCCTTCAAGGCCGCATCTGGAACCTCCACGTCGAAGACCTCCCCGGCCGAAAGCACTACCACATGATCCCCGGCGAAGGCACTCTCGACTGGCAATCCCTCCAGTTCGCCCTCACCGGAATCGGCTACGACCGCTTCATGACCGTGGAGTTGTACACCCACACCCAAGACCCCCAGCACGCGGCCGACGCGAGTTACCAGTTCCTAAACAAACATTTTGGTGGGTGAGAAGTGGCCCTCTTCATTCGTGCGATTCGTGGACGTGCTTTACGCCTTCGGCGGCTCTTTCGCCTTCAACCAAGGCATCATCTTCCGCAGCTTGCGGCCGGTGACTTCGACGGGGTGGGTGTTATCCGCCTCGTACAGCCGCTTGAAATTCTTCATTCCTCCCTCGTACTCCGCGCGCCACTCCTTGGCGAACTGCCCCGACTGGATCTCCGTCAGAATCTTCTTCATCTCCTTTTTCGTCTGATCCGTGATCAGCCGAGGCCCGCGCGTCAGGTCGCCGTACTCCGCGGTGTTGGAGATGCTGTAGCGCATGTAATCGAGGCCACCCTGATAGATCAGATCGACGATCAGCTTCACCTCATGGACGCACTCAAAGTAGGCCATCTCCGGCGGATATCCCGCCTCGGTCAGCGTCTCAAACCCAGCCTTGATCAGCGCCGATAGTCCGCCGCACAACACGGCCTGCTCGCCGAACAGATCCGTCTCGCACTCGTCCTTGAACGTCGTTTCGATGACGCCGCAGCGGGCGCCGCCGATGCCCCGCGCCCAGGCGAGGCCGATATCGCGCGCCTTTCCCGATGAGTTTTGGTGGATCGCCAGCAGGCACGGCACCCCGCCGCCCTTTTCAAACTCCGACCGCACGAGGTGGCCGGGGCCCTTGGGGGCGACGAGCAGCACATCGTTCGCGGGAGACAGCGTGATGGTCTTGAAGTGGACGTTGAACCCGTGCGTGACGCCGATGGCGGTCGTTGGCTTGAGGTTCGGCGCGATGTCCTTCTTCCAGACATCCGGCTGCACTTCATCGGGCAGGGTGATGATGGCGAGGTCGGCCTGCTTCACCGCGTCGGCCACCGGCATCGGGTCGAATCCATGCTCGATCGCCAGCCGCCCATTCGAGCTGTTCTTGCGATTGGCAACGATCACCTTAATCCCGCTATCCCGAAGGTTCAGCGCATGCGCGTGCCCCTGCGACCCAAAGCCGATGATCGCCACCGTCTTCCCCTGCAGGGCGTCCAGCGGGGCGTCCTTCTCGTACACCATTTTCAGGTCTGCCATGTGCCAAATCCTCCGTCGATCGCGACGTCGTAAGGGGTAAAAAGCGTGCGTCGCCCATTTTGGCGAAAGGGGGGAATGTTAGTGGACCTGAGGGGGTGTGTCAAAAGACGGATGATCCACGAATCGCACGAATGGTCACGAATGAAGACTGAATGCGAGGCTCGTCTGGAGCGCCCCGCCTATCTGATTCGCGTTCATTCGTGAGATTCGTGGAATCCTCAATACTTCACAAGGTAATCAATGACCCGTTCCGCGCGCGGCGTGCCGCGCCCGGTGATCAGGTCATACCCCGGGCCCGCGGAGAAACCCCCGTTGCTGCCGGTCGTGATGTCATGAAAATGCGTCGCGGGCATGGCATAGATCGCCGGCAACGTCTGACTGACCCCATCCAGCGAGCCCCTGCCGCGCAGACTGCGCCCCTGATTGGCGATCGAAATCAGCGCCGCCCACTGCGGCGTTCCCGCGCTCGTGCCGCCGATCACGTTCCACCCCACGATGCCCGTGCCGTCATCGGTCGAATCGTAAACCGCAAAGCCCGTATCCGGGTTCCCGTCATAGGCCACATCGGGCGAAAATGTGCCGTTGCCATGGGTGGTGCCCCCGCCGCTCCCGGCCCAGGCGGTCTCGTTCAGCCAATTTCCGGTCGTATCGATCGACAACGAAGTGCCCCCCACGGTCACGACATTCGGCGAGTTCGCCGGCCACGATGCCACCGGCCCGTTATCGCCGCTGCCCGTCACGAACGTAACCCCTCCCCGAAGGCCCGCCCCTCCGATATGCCGCCGCGGCGTCGTGAGAATGCTGTCGTTGTTGGTCTCGGGAATGTTCGGATCCCCGCCCCAGCTCAACGATACTGCCACCACCCCCGGCTGCTGCCGCGCCCAGTCGATGGCGCTATTCAACGAGTCGGTAAAATCATCCTTCGCCTCGACCAGCAGGATATGCGCCTTGGGCGCGATCGCATGCACCCACTCCACATCCAGCGCGACCTCCGACGCCCACGGCCCATCCGCCTTTGGCGTCCCCTGCGGCTGCGCAATCGTCAGCACGGGCTGCCCATACGCGTCCGTATCCGGCAATCCAAACTGCTTGTCAAACGTCTTCAGATCCTTCCAGACGGTCGGAGAACTAAACGCGTCCACGATCGCGATCGTCTGCCACGACCCATCCGCCGGTTGATAATGATTGCGCCGCAGAAAGGAGATCTGATCGAACCCATACGCGTGCCGCGCCTGTTGCGGCGTGATGCCTTCAATGATCGCGTGGTTGAAAAGTTGGCGAGGCTCCAGAGCTTCCAACTGCGGCGGGAGGTTTGACATCATCACCATCAAGCTCTGTTCGAGGAAGCACCGCACGAACGAAAACCGCTGCGCCCCACGCGGGCGATCATACGTCAGCACTTCCCCTGCGGACAATTACGAAATCGATTCGCCATCAGATGCGCGGCGATTCTCAAGCCCGCGCCTTTTCACATTGCCACGTCTCCGATAGCCTGTGATCGCCATGGATCACGCCGCCTTTCAGCAGTGCATCAACCCCGCTTGCGCCGCCACTTACGGCGTCGAAGAAGTCCGCGTTTCCTGTGGTAAGTGCGGCGGACTCCTCGACATCCAATACGACTGGTCCAAGCTCCCGGTTCCCAAGCACCTCAACTTCTTCGAGCACCGCTGGAGCACCAAGGGCACCGGCGGCGCAGGCCGGCTCGACTTCTCCGGCGTGTGGCGCTTTAGGGAACTCTTGCCGTTTTATCGGTTCGAAGACGACATCGTCACCGTCGGTGAAGGCCGCACCGCTCTTCAGCAGGCCGACCTGCTCGCGCGCCAACTCGGCATGAAACCCGGCCGCCTCCACCTCCAATACGAAGGCCTCAACCCCAGCGGCAGCTTCAAAGACAACGGCATGACCGCCGCCTTCACCCACGCCAAGATGGTCGGCGCCCGCCGCGTCGCCTGCGCCTCCACCGGCAACACCAGCGCCAGCCTCGCCCTTTTCGCATCCCTCGCCGAAATGATGGGCATCGTCTTCATCGGCTCCGGCAAAATCTCATTGGGCAAGCTCTCCCAGGCCCTCGACTACGGCGCGCTCACCCTCCAGATCCAGGGCGACTTCGACGCCTGCCTCCGCCGCATCCGCACCATCGCGGTCGACATGCCCGAGCTGGGCATTTACCTGATGAACAGCGTCAACCCCTTCCGCCTCGAAGGCCAGAAGAGCATCATGCTCCGCATCCTCGAGGCCCGCGACTGGGACAGTCCCGACTGGATCATCGTCCCCGGCGGCAACCTCGGTAACTGCTCCGCCTTTGGCAAGGCCTTCATGGAGCTCAAGCACCTCGGCCTGGTCAAAAAAATCCCCCGCCTTGCCGTCATCAATGCCACCGGCGCCAACACACTGAGCACTCTGTACAACCAGCACAACCTCCGCTGGGCCGACGGCAAGTACGACCCCACCACCATCCAGCGCCTGTACGCCGGCATGGACGAGGCCAACTATCACCCGCACACCGTCGCCAGCGCTATCGAGATCAGCCGCCCGGTGAATCTCCCCAAAGCCCTGCGCGCCCTGAACGTGATGAACGGCGTCGTCCGCGAAGTCAGCGACGACGAAATTCTCGAACACCGGGCCATGGTCGCCCGCTGGGGCTTTGGCTGCGAGCCCGCCAGCGCCGCCAGCATCGCCGGCCTCCACAAGCTCCTCGAAGAAGGCATCGTCTCCAAGGACGAAACCGTCGCCTGCATCCTCACCGGCCACGAACTCAAAGACCCCAACGTCACGGTGAAGTATCACACCGGCGTAGACATGAAAGCCGTCCAGGACCTCGCCCCCCGCGTCGAACCCCACGGCAAGCTCTCCAACCGTCCCGTCCAGGTCGCCGACGACCTCAACGCCATCATCCGCGCGATGGGCTTGGAGCCGCTCGGCAAGATCCCCGAGAAAACGATCAAGACCAACCTGCCGGTTGCGGAGTATTGAGGGGAGAGAAGACAGAATTCAGGAGGCATGGGCTACCAGCTAATGGTCGCGAGGACGCTACACCGACATACCCTCGACCTCATGAAGGCCAAAGAAGTTCACGCTGCCCTCAGGGCCCGGCTGTCCGACGCCTGCAAATCCGCCGGCTTCTCCCGCTTCGCGCGCACCGCAAGCATGTGGTGCCGCGAGGAGTCCGACGCCTTCCAAATCTTCCGACTGCATCTGGATACAAAGTTCGGCTACATCAAGCCGATCGGCGGCCGCATCTTTCTGCGGGCGTGGCGCTCCCGATTTCTCCACCCGCAACCCGACGGCGCTCCGCCGCTCATCCTGCGCGACTTGCTTTCCTACCCGCGGCTGCATCGGATGATCGAGATCGAGGCACCCATCGCAAAGAAAATCCTCGCTGGCGACTGGGCGTTCCTTCAAAGCCTCAACGAGGAGATGCGTACGGTGTTTGACCGGACGCGACGTAACCTCGAGTCCGCCGCCGCAGGCATCCGCCCCCCCAACGCCATGATCGACGAAATGCCGTACGTCGACTCAGAAGACGTCGCGCGATGGGCCGACTTCCTCGCCGACGCGATTCCCGACATTTCAGCCGCCATTCCGAACCACCCCGGTTGAAAACCGGACCCGCCCGCCCTTTTCAGGGCCACCTTTCCCCTCCCCGCCCCTAACGTTATCCTCTCCCCGATGCCCTC
>JBBRIN010000003.1:0-23432 GCA_038221115.1 Tepidisphaerales bacterium | reverse complement strand
CGGCAAGGGTGGCGGGCGCGGTGGTCCGTGGAACGTGCTCGTGGATCAGGACGGGGAGTATGAGATCAGCCTGCGGCGTTGGCCGATGCAGGTCGATGCGCCGGTGTCAGCGGCGCTACCGGCGGCAAAGACGACGGTCGGCACCTACCCGGTAGGCGTCGGGTTCCCGATTGCCAAGGCGCGTCTCACCGTAGGTGGAGAGGATCAAACGAAGCCCGTCGCCGCCGATGATCGCGCCGCGATCTTCCATGTGAAGCTGAAGGCCGGAACGAAAACCCAACTCCACGGTTGGTTCCAGGACGCCACTGGCAAGGATCTCTGTGGCGCCTACTACGCGTATGTCAAACGGCAGTAAGAAGAGTCTGAAACCACGGATGAACGCTGATGAACGCGGATTGAAGAATTGCTCGATTGTCTTCCTTTTAAATCGGTGTCCATCTGCGTTCATCTGTGGCTCGCTTTCAGATCACGTTTTCTCCGATAATCGATTATCGCGTTGATTCGGCTCCGGCCCTTTGGTACGGTGTTCCGCGATGTCGGCAAGGTGGCCGGCCAGGCCGTTCCGGAGTGATTTCCGCCGAGTTTCGTTCCTCTAAATCGGACTGATCACTGCCCTTGGGAAAAGGATGTCCCGATGTTGCTGCACGATCTGCTTCGCCAGTTTGATCCTTCGTTATCGCTGAACGGCATTCCGAACGCTCCGGTGGCGGGCGTCCGCGAGGACTCGCGCCGGGTGCGGCCAGGTGACTTGTTCATCGCCCGCGGTGGCCTGCTCACGGAAGGGGCAAAGTACATTGCAGATGCCGTCGCTCGGGGCGCCGTGGCGGTGATTGCCGGGCAAAAGCTGCCGGGCATCCCCATCCCGCAGATCATTATTCCGGGGGCGGCGAGTGCCGTTTCGCCCCTCGCCCATCTATTTCACGGTCGTCCGGCCGAGAAGGTGCGCACGATCGCCGTCACCGGCACGAACGGTAAGACGACGACGACCTACCTCGTCCGGCACATGCTCGCGAGGGTCAAACAAAAGTGCGGCATGATCGGCACAGTCGAGATCGACGACGGCCGGTCGGTGCGCGAATCAGAGATGACGACGCCGGGACCGTGCGAGCTGGCCGAACTTCTCGCCACCATGCGCGACCGCGGCGTGTGGCGCTGCGCCATTGAGGTCTCCAGCCACGCCCTCGACCAGGGTCGGGTTGCCGGCCTGCCCTTCGCGGCAGCCGGTTTCACCAACCTGACGGGCGATCATCTCGACTACCACCGCAACCTGGATAACTACGCCGCCGCCAAGGCGCGGCTGTTCGAGTCGCTGGACGAAGACGCGGTCGCGGTGGTGAATGCTGAAGACCCGTGGTCGCACCGGATGGTGCGCGACTGCCGCGGCCGGGTGATCCGCTACAGCTTTCAAAGGGACGCCGACTATCAGGCGCGCGACATCGCAGTCACCGCTTCGGGCACGCACTTCATTCTCGTGACGCCAGACGGCCGCGCCGAGGTGCAGATGCGGCTGATCGGCCGGCACAACATCGAGAACGCGCTGCTTGCGGCCGCGCTCGTCGGTGAGACTTTTGCGGTATCGGTGCATCAGATCGCAGCGGGCCTGAAGGACGCCGCGGGCGCACCTGGAAGGCTGCAACCGGTGGTCAAGGGTCAGCCGTTCGGTGTTTTGGTCGATTACGCCCACACCGACGACGCGCTGCAGAACGTCCTGACGGCGCTGCGGCCATTGACGCGTGGGAAGCTCCGCGTGCTGTTCGGCTGCGGCGGCGACCGCGACACGACCAAGCGCAAGCGCATGGCCGCGGTGGCCGAGCGGCTGGCCGATGCGATCTACGTGACAAGCGACAACCCGCGCACGGAAGACCCGGATGCCATTCTGGATGCCATCTTCGCCGGGTTCTCCGCCAGGGCCCGCCGGTCGATCGTCCGCGAGCCGGACCGCCGCGCCGCCATCGAGCGCGTGCTCACCGACGCCGAGCCTGGCGATGTCGTGCTCATCGCCGGCAAGGGCCACGAGGACTACCAGATCATCGGCAAGGAAAGGCGTCACTTCGACGATGTGGAGGAATCGGAGCGGGTGCTGGCGGGCCGATTGGAGAAGACGCCATGAAGCCCATCTCGCTCCAGGACATCCGCCGCGCTGTGGGAGGCCGGTCGACACAGGCGCTGCCCGCCGTCGGGCCGGCGGTCGCTGCGGTCTGCACCGACACGCGGGCAATGCTGGCTAACTCGCTGTTCGTTGCGCTCAAGGGCGACCGTTTCGATGCACATGAATACCTGACCCAGGCGCACGCCGCCGGCGCGATCGCCGCGATTGTTTCCGAAGTGCCTGCAGGGGTTCCATCGACCCTTCGTCTGATCGTCGTCCCCGACACACGCGCTGCACTCGGCAAGCTTGCCAAGCACGTTCGCCAGTCGCTTCGCGCGAAGGTGATCGACGTCGCGGGTTCCAACGGGAAGACGAGCACGAAACAGCTGATTCACGCCGCCCTGAGTTCCAAGCTGCGGGGCACCTGCTCGCCGAAGAGCTTCAACAATGACATCGGCGTCCCGCTGACGATCTTTCCGGCGGATGAGAAGCAGGATTACCTGGTTCTGGAGATCGGGACGAACCATCCCGGCGAAATCGCGCATCTCGCGCAGATGTCGCAGCCGGACATCGGGGTCATCACCAACTGCTCCGCGGAGCACCTGGAGTTTCTCGGCGACGTCCCCGGCGTCCGCCGCGAAAATGCTTCCATCACCGAAGGCATGACCGCGAAAGGCTCGCTCATCGTGAATGGCGATGATGCGGATCTCCTGGCCGTGACCGCCGACTTCGCCGGCAAGCGCGTCACGTTCGGGCTGAAGGAAAGCAATGATTTGTTCGCCACGGATATCGAGTGCGAAGCGACCGGGACCCGCTTCAAGATGAACGGCCGCGTCCCGTTCTTCGTGCCCATGCTCGGCAAACACGCCGCGACGAACGCGCTTGCGGCCATCGCCGTCGCCAAGCGACTGAAGTTGAACGACGACGACATCGCTCGCGGGCTGGCCGGCGCCAAGGGCGCGGACATGCGCCTCCAATTGAGCGAGGCAGGCGGCGTCACAGTCCTCAACGATGCTTATAACGCGAACCCCGCGTCGATGCGCTCGGCGCTGGAGACGCTGCTCGCGCTGCCCGCGAAAGGACGCCGCATCGCGGTGCTTGGCGACATGCGCGAGCTGGGGCCGACGTCCGATCAATTGCACGGCGAGGTGGGCGAGTTCGCCGCCGGGTGCAAGATCGACACGCTGGTTTGCGTCGGGCCCCACAGCCAACGCATGGCGGCGGTGGCGAGGCGGGTCGGCATGGCGGAAGATCGCGTGCGGATGTTTGCCGATGCGGAAGCCGCCGCGAAGGGCGTGCCGGCCATCCTTCAAGACGGAGACCTGGTTCTTCTGAAAGCGTCGCGCGGCACTCATCTGGAAGTCGTGGGCAAAGCCATCGCGGAGAAGGTGAAATCTTAGCCGTGGCACGGGCGGCTTGCCCGTGTTTCCTTTCGCACAAAAAACCAACCCACGGGCGAGCTGCCCGTGCCACCACCTGGATGCTCTTCCTTCTCATCGAACGTTTCCTCCCCTGGCTCGAAGCGCACCATCTCGGCTTCTTCCGCGTGTTTACGCGCGAGCAGGATCCATTCCGCCAGACCGTCGCGTTGCTGGTCAGCTTCATCGCCTGCCTCGTCCTTGGGCCGCCCGTGATCGCATGGCTGCGCGGCAAAAAGATCGGCGACCAGCCCAGCTTCGACCAGGCACAGATCGATGATTTGATGAAGACCAAGCGCGGCACGCCGACGATGGGAGGATTGTTCATCATCGCATCCGTCCTTCTGTCGATCCTGCTCTTCGCCGACGTCACCAACTTCCATGTGCAGATGGCGTTGGTCTGCGTGCTCTGGCTCGGCGCCGTTGGAACGGCCGACGACTGGTTGAAGCTGACCGCCGCCCACCGCAACGGCAGCCGCCAGGGCCTTACGAGCCTCGAGAAGATCCTCTTCCAGATCGGCCTGGGCGTGGTCCTGGCCTATTTCACTTTCGAGCACGGCCGCGATGTCGCCGATGCGCACACGCTTTACTTCCCCTTTTTTAAGAATCTCAAGCTCGAGCTCAACCGCCCCGCCTTCGTGATCATCGGCACGATCGTCCTCACGGGGGCCAGCAACGCGGTCAACCTCACGGACGGGCTCGACGGCCTGGCCGCCGGGATCATGTCCATCGTGAGCTTTTCGTTCCTCATCCTGGCGCTGGTCGTCGGGCAGCTCGCCCTTTCGCACAAGCTGCTGCTGCCCCACGTCAACAACAGCGAGGAGATGGGGGTGATCGCCGCCGCCATGACCGGCGCCTGCCTTGGCTTTCTCTGGTTCAACTGCAACCCCGCGCGGGTCTTTATGGGCGACACGGGCTCGCTTGCGCTCGGCGGCCTGATCGGCTACATCGCCATCGTCATCCGGCAGGAGTTCATGCTCTTCTTCGTCGGCGGCATCTTTGTCATCGAAGCGTTGTCGGTGATGATGCAGGTGAGCTACTTCAAGTACACGCGGTACCGCTTCGGCGAAGGCCGCCGCGTGCTTCTTTGCGCGCCACTCCACCACCACTTTCAACGCAAAGGCTGGACGGAGTCTCAAGTCGTCACCCGGTTCTGGCTCATCAGCGCCATGCTTGCCGCGCTGGCGCTGGCGACGGTGAAACTTCGGTAAGTCGAAGAGGATTGGCCAATCTTCTCTTAAAGACCAGACCACCCCACGTCCGATAACCGCCTGGTATGGACGCCTCCATCTACCGCCTCAAATACCGCGACATCCTCACCCTCTGCGTGATCGCTTTGCTGTGCCTCGGCGTGCTGATGGTGCAATCCGCCTCCATGCGCGTCACCGGCCGCCAGGGCTGGCAATGGACGGCGGTTGGGGTCCAACACCTCAAGCTCGCGGTCGCCGCCCTCTGCACGTACTTCATCGTCAGCAGGATCGACTACGCCCGACTCGCGCGCGGCCGCTCGCTCTGGGGCAACGCTACACTCTGGATCATCGTCGTCTCCGCGATCTTGTGCCTGCTGGTTCTCGTCCCAGGTTTCGGCAAGGAGATTAACGGCGCCAAGCGGTGGCTCAGGTTCCCGCCGATCCAGCCCTCTGAACTGGGCAAGTGGAGCGTGGTCTTGTTCCTTTCCTATGCGCTGGCCCATCGCCGCTTCAATCTCGACCGCTTCTTCGGCGGATTTCTGCCGATGCTCATCCCCATCGGGGCGATCACGCTGCTGGTCGTCATTCAGGATTTCGGCACTGCCGCCCTGATCGCCGTCTGCACGATCATGATCTGCCTCGCCGGCCGGGTGAAACTCTGGCACATCCTGGTCGTTATGGGGCCCGCCATGGCGATCGGTTTCTGGTTCGTGCATCACAAGGCCTATCGCTGGCGGCGCATCACCGCTTTTCTCGACCCCTACGCCGCGGCACAGAAGGAGGGGTACCACATGATTCAGAGCCTTCTGTCCTTCTCCACCGGCGGCGTCTTTGGCCGCGGGCTGGGGAACGGCATCCAAAAGCTCGGCTATCTTCCCGAAGACACGACCGACTTCATCTTCGCCGTCGTCTGTGAAGAACTCGGGCTCTTTGGAGCGATCCTGACCATCGCGCTTTATCTGGGCATCCTGTTTGTCGCCTGGCAGGTCGTCCGCAAGCAGCGCGACAGCTTCGGCCGGCTCCTTGCCTTCGGCACCGCGTGCATGATCGGGTTTCAGGCGCTGATCAACATCGCCGTCGCCACGGTGAGCGTTCCCACCAAGGGACTTTCACTTCCGCTCATCAGCGCCGGGGGCACGGGCCTGATCATCACCTGCGCCGCGCTGGGCCTTCTCGCGAGCACCTGCCGCCACCAACACGAACTGGAACGCGTGCCCGATGCGCCCACGACCCCTCGCCGCCCCACGCCCGAAAAGGCGCAACAGTGGAGCATTGCCAGCACCGACCTCGCGGGCGCGCTGTGATTCTCCATTTTGCATTTTTCAGTTTTCGTTTTTCGTTGCGCTCTCCCCCCCGCCGGTCTTTTCCCCGAACGACTACAATGCCTCGCCAGCCATGACCCCCTCCCCCACCATCTTCTTCGCCGGCGGCGGCACCGGCGGCCATCTTTACCCTGGCGTCGCGGTCGCGGAGTCGCTCCGGACGCGCCTTCCAGACGCAAAACCCCTCTTCCTCTGCACGACGCGCGCCATCGACAGGATCATTCTGGAACCCACCGGCTTTGAGTTTATCGCGCAACCGATTCTTCCCCCCGAGCGCTCGATCGGCGGTCTGCTCAAATTCTGGAAGAGCTGGCGCGATACCAAGGAACTCGTCTCGCGCGTCTTGAACGAACGTCAACCCGCCTTGGTTCTTGGACTGGGTGGCTATGCCGCCGGCGTCGCCGTCAAGCTTGCCGGCGCGCGCAAGATCCCGGCCGCGCTGATTAATCCCGATGTTGTCCCCGGCAAGGCGAACCAGTACCTGATGCGCTATGTCCGGCAGGTCTTCTGCCAGTTCGATGAGACGGTGAAGTACGTCCCGCCGAATGACCGCGACAAGCTCGTCACCACGGGCTGTCCCATCCGATTCGATCTGCGCACGCTTGCGCCGCGCGAGCAGGCGATTCAGCGCCTCGGGCTCGACCCGCTGCTCAAGACGCTGGTCGTCACCGGCGCCAGCCAGGGGGCTAAGACCGTGAACGAAGCCGTCCTCGAGCTTTTCAAAACGCTGCAACCCCAGGGCTGGCAGATCCTGCACCTGGCCGGTCGCGACCACGCCGAAGCGGTGCGCGCCGCTTACCGCGATATCAAATGGTCGATTCCGACCCGAGTGATCGACTTCACCCCCGCCATGGCCGACATCTGGTCTGCCGCCGATCTAGCCGTCAGCCGTTCCGGCGCGAGCAGTTGCGCGGAGCTTACCGCGTGCGGCGTTGCGTCGGTCCTAATGCCGTACCCCTTCCACAGGGACAAACATCAGCGTCTGAACGCCGAAGTGCTGCAGTCCGCCAACGCCGCCGCCCTTATCGACGATGAGCGCGATGCCAAAAAGAACGCCGAGAAACTCCGCCCGATCCTCCAGACCCTGCTCTTTGACGCGTCCAAGCGGCATGCGATGTCCACTGCGGCCCGCGCCTTGGGCCGCCCCGCCGCTGCCGACGCGGTCGCCGACGCGATCACGAAATTGATCGGCGCGGACCGATGATTGGAACGTGAAGCGTGTAACTTGACAGAGGAAATCAGCGTCAAGTTCCACGTTTAACGGTTCAATCTGCTTGTGAATCTCCAGCCCGAGGGTACCATTCAAACCAACATGTCACCCCACACGCGAACGGAGTCGCGTCCAGCCGGTCGATCAGTCAGCCGATTCGCCGGCAAGCGCGTCCATTTTATGGGCATCGGCGGCTGCGGAATGAGTGGCCTGGCCAGCGTTCTGCTCGACAGCGGCGCCACGGTCACCGGATCCGAGCCTAAACCCAACGAGCAATCCCTCGCACTTACGAAGCGCGGCGTCAATATTTCCCGCGACCAGCTCGGGGAGTTCCTTTCCGCCGAAACCGACCTTGTCGTTCGTACTGCCGCCGTGCCGGACTGGAACCTCGAGTACAAGGCCGCCCTCAGGCTCGGCCTCGAGGTCATCAAATACTCTGAGCTGCTCGGCCTGGTGATGCAGGAGCGGCTGGGCGTTGCGGTCGCCGGCACGCACGGCAAGTCCACGACCACGGCCATGGCCAGCTTCGCGCTGCTCGACTGCGGCGCCGACCCCTCGTTCGTCGTCGGCGGCACCGTCCCCCAACTCGGCGGCGGCTCGCGCTCCGGATCCGGCAAAGCATTCGTTGTAGAGGCCTGCGAATTCGATCGCAGCTTCCACAAGCTCCACCCCACGGTCGCCATCATTACCAACGTCGAGGAAGACCACCTCGATTGCTACAAGGACCTGGCGGAGATCATCGAATCGTTCCGGCAGTTCGCCGAGATCGTCCCGCAGAATGGCGGGCTGCTGATCGCGAATGGGCAGGACCCGAATGTTGCACAAGCCTTGCGCGACAGCTCCCGGACCATTGAGTGGGTCGGGCTACTCGATGATCGCGAACCCACGGGCTCCGCAGTCGGGCGGTTGAGCTGGACCACGCGTGTGTTGGGTATCGAGAAGGGCTGCTACCGCGGCGAAATCCGCCGCGACGGCGTTCCGATCGCGACCATCGGCCTCTGTGTCCCGGGGCGACACAATCTCTTCAACGCCACGATGGCCATCGCCGCCTGCGCTGCCGCGGGATTGGATCCCACCCGCGCCGCCGCTTCCATCGCCCGCTTCACGGGTGTCGACCGCCGCATGACCGAGATGGGCCGCTGCAACGGCGCCATCATCGTCGACGACTACGGCCACCATCCCACCGAAATCCGCGCCACCCTTCGGGCCATTCGCGAGCGCTACGAGCCCAAACGCTTATTCTGCGTGTTCCAACCTCACCAGCACAGCCGTACGCGCTTTCTGCTGGACGACTTTGCCGCCAGCTTCACCGCCGCCACCGAAACGATCGTTCCGGACATCTACTTCGTCCGGGACAGCGAAGCCGAAAAGCAGCGCGTGACCAGCAATGAACTCGTGGAGCGCATCATCGACCATGGCCAGCAGGCCACGCACATCGCCAAGCTCGCGGACATCCCGCAATATCTGCGCGATAAGCTCACCGACGGCGATCTCGTGGTCACCATGGGCGCCGGCAATGTCTGGGAAATTGCAAGGGATCTGGTTCAGCCGTGAACGGAAAAGCAGAATTTGAAACCACAGATGAACGCGGATGAACGCAGATCAAAGGCCCTATTAGCTGTCGATCTTCATCTGCGTCCATCTGCGTTCATCCGCGGTTCCAACATTTCCCGTCTTTTTCGGCTTGTCCCCTTGTCGATGCGTCTCCTTGTCTGTATTTCTCGCAACACCGCAAATGACGATGCGCATGGCCACATCCTCCCCGTTCTCCGGCCTTGAAGAAGCCGTCGAGGAGAACGTCCCCCTCGCCCAGTACACCTGGTACAAGATCGGCGGCCCGGCGAAATATTTCATCCGTCCCCGCAGCCCCGAAGAACTTCAGCGTGCCGCCCTGCGCTGCGTGGAGAATGACATTCCCATTCACGTCCTGGGCCTGGGCGCCAACCTGCTCGTCAGCGACGACGGCGTCAGGGGCGCCGTCTTCCGCCTCGACCACGACCACTGGCGAACCGTCCGCGCCGACGGCAATCGACTGGAGGTCGGCGCGGGGGTGGACATGCAGAAACTGCTGCTCAAGACCGTCCGCCAGGGCCTCGCGGGGATCGAATGCCTGGCCGGCATCCCCGGAACCATCGGCGGCGGCATCCGCATGAACGCGGGCGGCAAGTTCGGCGACCTGGGCGCGGTCGTCCAACGCGTCGGGGTCATGGACATCACCGGTCTGCTCTTCGACCGGCACAAGGACGACCTTGTGTTTGACTACCGCACCACGAACATCTCCGCCAAATTCATCTTGAATGCCACCCTCGAGCTGGACGAGGAGGCCCCAGAGCGGATCATGCGCAAGGTCAAGGAAATCTGGATGTACAAGCGCAACAGTCAGCCCTTGAACACCAAGAACGCCGGCTGCATCTTCAAAAACCCGCGCGGGCTTAGCGCCGGCGCGTTGATCGACCAGGCGGGGCTCAAGGGCTTTCGCGTCGGCGGCGCCGAGGTGAGCGAGAAGCATGCCAACTTCATTATCGCCCATGCGGGAGCGAAGGCCGACGACGTATTGAAGCTGATCAAGATCATTCGCGAGAAAGTGGAGGAGAAGGAAGGGATTGGGCTGGAGAGTGAAGTGCAGATTTGGAGCTGAAGCGGAACGTCATGCGTACCGCGTAATGCGTAACAAGACTTGGCAAGCCGAGGTATTTTTACGCATTACGAATTACGCATCACGCACCCCCTCTGAACACCATGAAGGTCACAGTGCTCTACGGCGGCCCGTCCGCCGAACGCGAAGTGTCGCTGGTCTCAGGCCAGGCCGTCATCGACGGGCTGAAGTCCATGGGTCACGAGGTCTTCGCATCCGATGTCTCGCCCACAAATTTGTCCGGTCTCGATCGCCCCAGCGATGTCGTCTTCCCGGTTCTTCACGGCGAGTTCGGTGAATCCGGGGAGCTTCAGGAGATCCTCGAAGCGCGACGCCTTCCGTTCGTCGGCTCCGGCTCGCGCGCATCGCGCCTGGGCATGGACAAGGTCGCCACCAAGAAGGCATGGGAAGCCGCCGCGCTCCCCACGCCGCTCTACTTCACCACTGACGGCAAAAACATCGACGCCCACGGCATCTCTGCCCTGCATGCTCCCTGTGTGATCAAAGCGTTTGGCTCCGGTTCCTCAATCGACGTTTACGTCTGCAAAACGCAGTCGGACGCCGAGAAGGCACTTGCCACCGTCCTCCATCGCCACGGCAAGGCGCTGGTCGAGGCATTTATCTCCGGCCCCGAGCTCACGATCGGGCTTTTGGAAGAAGAACCGCTCGCCCCCATCCGCATCGTCCCGAAGCGCGATTTCTTCGACTACGAAGCAAAATACAAAGCGTCTGACACCGAGCACCGCTTTGACACGGGCCTTCCGGCCGATGTGGTCGAGCAATGCCGCGCGATCGTTAAGAAAGCCAACGCCATCATTGGCGCCATCGACCTCGCCCGCATCGATGTGATGCTCGATCACCAGAACAATCCGTACCTCCTGGAGATCAATACCCTCCCCGGCTTCACCCCCAAGAGCCTTCTCCCTGAAGCTGCCGCCCATGCCGGCGTCCCCTTTGGCCCGCTCGTCGATCGCCTCGTCCGTCGCGCGGAAAAGCGTGGACCCCGCGGGCAATGAACGGGGCAGACACGGTAGGCCGAACTACGTTCACCCTGTGAAATGAAAAACGGACGCCATTATGGCGTCCGCTCTTCTAGAATTTGCTTGACCGACGTTTACCCTGCCTTTGCCGGGTAATAGGGCGTTTGCGGGCCGTTGGGCGATTGGTTCGCGGCCGGGTGCGGGATGGTCGGCGCGTTGGCGCGCGGGTGGGCGTTGTCGTAGACCTCTTTCATCCGGCTGGTCGTCAGGTGCGTGTAGATCTGGGTGGTGCTGAGGCTTTGGTGGCCAAGCAGCTCCTGCACGCTGCGAAGATCAGCGCCGTTGTTCAGCAGGTGGGTCGCGAAGCTGTGGCGCAGGGTGTGGGGACTGATGCCCGGATCGAGGCCGGCCTGCATGAGGTATTTGTCGAGTTTGCGGCGGACCGAGCGGGTGCTGA
Source organism: Tepidisphaerales bacterium (assembly GCA_038221115.1). GTDB lineage: Bacteria > Planctomycetota > Phycisphaerae > Tepidisphaerales > Tepidisphaeraceae > JANXVV01. The sequence continues at coordinate 12,131 of JBBRIN010000003.1, read as the reverse complement.
GCGTGTCGCCGTGCTTGTTGAGGAAGACTCGTCCGGCGTGCTGGCCCTGCTGGCTTTTGGTGTCCAGCGCCCGCAGCTCGAAGTAGCGTTGGACGGCCTTGATCGCCTGCGAGCCGATCGGCGTGAGCCGGTCCTTGCGCCCTTTGCCGCGCACGCGCAGGATGCCTTCGGTGAGGTCGATGTCCTGGATCTCCAACTCGACCAATTCGCTGACGCGGATACCGGAGGAGTAGAGCACTTCGAGCATCGCCTTGTCGCGGCTGGCGAGCAAGTCATTATCGCCGGGAGCGTCGAGGAGCTTCTGCACCTGCTCGAGATCGAGGCACTTGGGCAGGCGCTTTTCCTGCTTGGGAGTGCGGATGGTGCTGAGCGGGTTGACGCTGACGATGCCGCGGCGGATGAGGAACTTGTAAAAGCTGCGGAGGGTCGCCAGCTTGCGGGCGGTCGTGCTCTTGGTGTAGTTCTGTCCGTAGAGATAATTGAGGAACTCACGGACGGTGAGCGGTTCGCATTTGACCTTGCGCTCGTCGATGACCTCGAACGCCAGCGGCGTATGGCCGGGGACGTTGGCGGCGGCGGCGGGGCCGATCTCGCCGCCGAGGAATTGCCCGAACTGGATCAGGTCTGCGCCGTAGCTCTTTACGGTGTAATCAGAGAAATGCTTTTCGTGGCGCAGGTACTCCAGAAACTGGCGTACGAGCGGGGTGAAGGGCTTGTCGGGCAGCCGGCCCGAGCCACTCGCGCCGCCGCGGGATGACCCGGGGGTGGAGCTGGTGGAGGCGGAAGGTTGCGCATCGACGGAGGTGACGGACAAGGCGCTGGGTGCGTTCATAGGTACCGGCCGGGGGGCACTCGACGAGCGAGCGCAAAAGACCAGGGCGAACTACTACGGGGCGCAAAGGCCCCGTCAACCTGCCACACGGCCGGCGATTCCGGGTGGCCCGCTTGCGGGACGAGAGAACTCGTTGCTGGGCCGACCGGTCCCTTCTCGTTGCAAAGACGCGATCGCCTTCGCGGAGGGGCGCCCTCCTTCCCGGGAGGTGCGGTGCGGCCTCGTGTCCTGTACGTCCCTACGTCGGCGAAGACTGCGGGTCGTTGTTTCTGCTCTCAACCGTCTTATCGGCTCGACACCCGGTTTATCGGAGTGCCGAATCGATTTATCGGTTCATGCAGCTTTCTTCGGCAAATAAGCTTTGAGTTCTTTGGCCAAATGTTGGCCGAGCTGGTGCGAGAGCACGGCGGCATCGAACCAGTCAAACTTGTGCTTGCGGCCGTTGACCATCTCGATCAGCGCGTCGAGAACCTTGCACTCGTCTCCCGCGTGGTAGCGGAAACAGAAGTGTTCGCGGCCCTTGACCAGGGACAGCGTCCTGGCCTCGGTGGTGGTCGTCGCGGCGGCGCCGTCGCCGTTTGCTTCATCGCCCGTCATACGCAGCTCCCTTCACATGCACACGAATTCCTCGACTCCAGCGCGGCCCCCGGGCAACGGCCCGAGGCCATCACCGCGGTCAGCCCTAATCTCCCCTGGAGGCCCGCCGAAGCTTCGGCGAGTCCAGCAAGTCTGCGATCAGCACGTGGTAAACAAACCCGCAGTAGCGGTCCATGCTGACGAAATATTCCTTGGCCGAGTAGGGCCCGAGCGGATCGTTGCGCCCTTGTGCGTATCGCAAAAGGGCCGCCCGGATAGAGCCGTTCTGGGCGTCGTACATACCGACTACCTGCACGATTCCGTCGCCGCTGCCGTAGCCCATGACCGGCCGCGTGGCGGGGCCCGAACCGGGCAGCGAGGCGTTTGGCGCCGGCGACGCCTGCCGCGCAAGGTCGCGCGGATTGACGCTGGCCTGCCGGGCAAACTGGGGCGGCTTCACGAACAGCACGAGCGCCGCGCCCATCTTCGGCGGGTTGTACGGGTCGTAGGCCGTTACCGTCGGCACAATGAGCCCGTCGCAACCGAGCAGGTCGCAAATGATCGCCGCCTGCTGCTCTGACTGAATCTTTTCAAGTCGCAGGCTGCCCAGCACCTCGGCGACGCGGTTGACCGGCACGATAGTCAGCCCCTGCACTTGTTGGAGCTGCTGGTAAAGCAGATCCGCCTGCAGGATCGGATCGACGGCTTTCTGGCCGCTGAGGTTCACGGCCGGGGCGACCGCCCATACCTGGCGCTTGTGGCCCGGTAGCAGAATCGGACGTTCCACGCCGTACTGCGGCGGCGGATGCGAGCATCCGGTGCCCGCCATCATCCCGGAGATCAGCACGAGAGCGATCGTCACAGCCCTTAGCGCCCGCGCGACTATCCTGCTTTGCATCGTCCTCATGGCTTCGTCCCTGAAGCGCACATTGAATGATCCGGACGCGTACCGTCCGATAACCGTTGACCGCGCGCCGATCCCTCGGCGCATCGATCAGGGTTTGATCTCCGCCGTCTCGTTGGCGGCGGCGGGGCTGTCAATCGCCGCGCTGCCATTGCTCTTAGCTGTTTCCCGCAAGGGTTCGCCGGCGGGCGTGCCCGTGCCGTCAGCGCCATTCGTCCCGGCGGGGAGCGACCAGATGCACTCGTGCCCGGATCGGTCGCTCACGAAGTAGACACGATTATCTACTGCCCAGCTCGGTGTCAGGTTCGTTGAGGTACCATCGGTGAGCCTGCGGCGATCGGCGCCGTCGGCGGCCATCGTCCAGATATCCTGCTGTCCCTGGGGCTTGCCGCGGCGCGTGTCGGCCGGCTCCACGATGGATGCGAACGCCAGATTCTTGCCATCGGTGCTCCAGGCGGGGCTCAGGAGCGCGGCGTTGGAGCTGACGGCGATCTCTGTCACGCGGGTGGCTTCGCCGGCGTTCAACTCGCAGGTCCAGAGGCTGAACCACCGCGATCCGCGGGCGCGCGTTTTTTGAAAGACGATCACATCGCGGCCCTTCTCAGGGGACCAACTGGGGAACAGGCCGTAACCGATCTGCTTGATCTGGCGACTGAGAAGATCGATGGTTCTGAGTTCCCATTGCCCCCCTACCGCGGCATTGCTAGTGCCCGAGGCGGCCGGCAGGCTGCTGTAGACGAGCCGCGCGCCGTCCGGGCTGAAGCTCGGGTGCATGTCGTTGGTGTCGCCCTGCGTGAGCTGGGTAACGCTTCGGCCGTCGACGTTCATCAGATACAGGTGCCATGCGCCGTCGCGGTTGGAACAGAAGGCGATGCGCTTTCCATCAGGGCTGAAGCAGGGCTGGGCATCGTCGGCGGCGCTTTGCGTGAGCTGAAGGGCGGGCGAGCCATCGAGGCGCTGGAGGTAGATCTGGGTTCGTTCGCCGTCGTGTGCACCGGTGAAGACCAATGCCTGACCGGTGGGGTCGATCGCTACGTCGGCGTCGTAGCCGGCGTCTAAAAACGTGTGTTGGCTCAGCGCGAAGTTCGCGACGGCCGCGGAGATTTTGCGGGTCTTGGAGAACTCCCCGAAGACGTTAACGACCGGGACTTTGGCCTGGGCGGCGTCGATCAAGATATCAGGCAGATACTCGGCGATGCGATTGGCGGCGGGCGGCGCAGCGCTTTTGTCGGGCTTCGCATCGGTCGCGGCGCTGTTTGTGGGCGCTGGCGGGGTGATCTTCATCGAGACCTCGCATCCACCGGTGAGCGCGGCCCACGCCAAAAGGCACGCCGCGCGCTGCCAACTTGCTCGTCTTGACGCTGTTGCCATACCCCTTTCGCGGGGAACCAATAGGGTTCCACCGCAGGGTTATCGGCAACCGTGCGGACCCGGATGATTCGTTCGGGGCGGCAGAGGTGACTGACATGGTTATCGGACGTTAGAGGGCGAGGGCTTGATGGAATGATTGTCGATAGGGGATCTGAGCGGCTGGACGCGGCGGGCAAGGCCGGCCGGCTTTATAAACAATTCCGTTCAGGCGTTCGAGACGGCGAGTGGTCACTTGGCGGGCTTGGGGCGTTCGCGGGGGAACATCTCGGGGATGTCTTCGATCTGCCAAGCATCTGCCACTTTGCGGAAGGTGAAAGTGAATCGCGTTTCGGTGAGCTCGAAGGCTACGGTCACGATGATGACGCCGAGGGTGACGTCGCCGCCTTCGGTCTTGTCGTACTGGGGGGGGACAGCGTTCCAGGTCATGCGGAGGAGTTTGCCGTAGGCGTCGGGGGCTTGGATCTGCTTCCAGCGCAACAGCCAGACATCCAGCGGGACGCGGGCGCGGAACGGGACCGAGAAGAGGGGGTATGCGTCGGCGACGCGCTCGCTGTTGACGTGGTCCCTGAGCTGATTGATGACGGTTGCCATCTGGCGTCCGTCGCTGCGCGCGCGGGCGGTGGCGAACAACTGCTTGCCGAGGACGCCGCCGCCGATGAGCAGCGAGAGGAGCAAGCCCAAGGCGGCGAGGGGCTTTCCGGTTTCGGTGCCGTTGCTGTCGTCGATGCGCCGCCAAGCGACGACGGCGCAAATGATGCCTGCCAGGGGCACGATCAGCAGCATCTGCGAGAGCATGGTGAGGCCGCTGGCGATGCCGAGGATGAGTGCGATGACGGCGGCGGTGTTCACGGCGACGTACTGTTGGCTGGCGACGCCGGCGGTCGTGGACATGCGGTGAAGGCTTGCCAGCGGATCGTTGTTCTCCGCCGAGGCAGCGCTGGGACGCGGGGGGGAGGCGCTGGATGGGGATGGGATCTGGGCCATTGGAAGGTGTTCTGGTCCCGGGAGTTAAGACAAGGCAGCTCGATGAAATGGCCGCGTATTGGGCATCCGATTCCCGTGCGGGCCGCGCTGCCGTCGACTCGCCCGGGGCGGCGCTGCTTGGCTTCAAGTCGGCGCGGCTCGTGTTCCGATCTTAGTCGTCGAACCTGACCCTCGTTGGGACCTCATTGGAAAGTACCCTCTTATGACCAAACGTCAACTGATCGATGACATTCGAACGCTGAATCCGACGGCCCATCCACAATTCCTGACGCAGTTCGATGACGAGGCGCTTAAGCAATACCTGGAGCATCTGAAGTCGGCGCAGGGCAAGGGTCTGCGGATCGGGGGGTGGGTACGCCGCAGCACGAAGCTTCGGAAGGTGTCCTGATCAAGAGTGATGGGAAAACTTTTCACGGTTGAACGAGAAGACCCGTGTCCCTGCGCTGCAGAGGTCACGGGTCTTTGTGTTTCGGGCGTTGGAAAACGAGGCAAGGAATCAATCGAAGGACATGACGTTCCATTTGGTCAATTTGCTGGCCGGGCGGGTCATGAAGACATGGGCGTCAAAGTCGTCAATCAATTGGGCACGATCGAAGTCCATGTTACGAAAGATGCGCTGGGCGTTTTCGCTGCTGGAGTAGGCCGGGGGGGCAAGGGGATCGGAGGCGAAGCCGCCTTGAGCGCAGCCGCCCAAGAAAAAGCCGGATCCCGTAAGCACGAGGGCTGCCGTGAGGGATTTGATGATCGCTGGGTTGCTCATGGCAAGCCTTCCTGTTGAGAATCGATGGTGAGGACAAACGTTGGCAGACGTCAGGTGAAAATGTACCAGCCGCGGGCGTTGGTTGTCAAAGGATATATCGTCCAGATGACAGCGTTGACAGTAAGAGCGCGGGTTTCTCGCTCAGCTTAGAAGGGCTTTGAGGGCTTCGCGCCATTCGACGTAAAGGTAAGGGACGTCGAGGGCAACGTGAAGCTGCTTGAGGCGGGCGTGGAAGCGCTCGTATTGGTCGTTTTGCCATTCGGTGCTGGTGGCGTCGCAGAAGAACATGCGGCAACCGAACGGGCGGAAGGCGTGTGCGGTGCAGAGCTTGGCGGCTTGGAAGGGGCAGCCGGCGCCGTCCCAGGCGGTCATGACGGCGAGGCGGTTGGTTTTGGCGTTGGCCTCGGCCTGGCGGAGGTCGGCCATGAAGGCGGCGAGTTCGAGGGTGGTGACGTAAAGGCGGTGGCCGTACTCCTCGAAGCGGCAACATCGTCCGGAAACGATACAGAGAGGGCGGCGGGCGTCGATCTCGCGCTGCACGTCAGCATAGAGGGAGGCGACGGCGACCAAGACGTCGGGGCGATCCCGAGCGTCGGTCACGTGCTGTTGGAGTGACGACGGCATGAGGGAAGCGCCGTGCCGTTGTCGAAGAACGGCTGACGCGATGGGCGACGAGTGTACAGCTTATCGCCATGATGGGACAAGCGGGACGGCGATCGATGGATGCATGTGGGGCGATCAATCGCGCGGGGCTAGAAGCGATGATGCGGGTGAGGAGACTGGACGGCCGGGTTCGATTGGGGTGACGGCGGGCTGTTGATTGCCGCCACGGCCGATGCCACTTTTGATCTTCTGCCAATCGGGCGGGGGGATAGGTCCCTTGGGGACGAGGGGACGGGCGAGCTCGTTTTGCTCCTTGAGGCTGGGGCCGGGGACGACATCGAGCTGTCGGAGGGCCTCGATCACATCCTTGTCGGTATCTTTTACGCGGTAGGCTTGTGAGAGGGTGGCGACGGCGCGTTGGGATTGGCCAATCTGCTTGAGGTAGAGGCCGTACTCCTTGAGAAGCGGAAAGTTTTTGTTGTCGAGCATGACGGCGTGGTTGTAGTTTTCGAGGGCCATGTCGGCGTCGCCGCGGTTGCGGTAGATTTTGGCGAGGACGTAGAAGTCCTCAGACTTCTGGGTGCCCTTGGCCTGGCGCTCGAACGTGTTGAGCTCCGTGTCGTGAGGATCGCTGCGGGCGACGGCGATGGCGAGGCCGTCGAGGATTTTCTGGCGGAACTCCGGGTCCTGCGAGCCTTCGACGCTGAGCTTCATGACGTCGAGGGCGGCGCGGAAGGACTGAATGGCTTCCTGGGGACGGCCGTCGGCGTCCAGCGCGACGCCCAGATAGTATTGCGATTTGTAGTCGAGGGGATTGTTGCGGACGGCGTTGCGGAAGGCCCCGGCGGCCTCGGTGTAATTCTTTTCCTGGTAGAGGCGGAGCCCGGTCTTCTGAGGATCCTCGTACCTGGCGAACATGCCTTGGCAGCCGGTGAGCGTCGGCGTGGCAAGCAGCGCGATGAGAGTAATACGGCGAAGGGTTAGAGCGAACACAGCCACCTCCATGTAGCTTGCCAATGAGCTTTGGCGTTGCGGTGCCCGGCGCCGACGTGGCGTCCCCGAGCGAGGAACGGATCAATCAAGAGCTAACGCTACCGTGAGGGAAGGAATTTGCAAGGGGTTTTGGCGCAAATCCTGCGCGGATCAGCGGAGAAAAGGACAAGGGCGCGCCCCCCGGGAGCGTGCCCCTGTACAGACTCAAGGTTAGGCCAACGAAGCGATTTACTTGACCTTTTTTTCCGGCTTCGAGGAGGTAGCGGTGATGGAGGTGGCCTCTCCGTCGGCCGGGGAGATCATGACGTAATAGCCGGCTTTGAGGTTTTCCTTCAGGTCCTTGAGCTCGACCTTTTTGCCGTCGACGGTGACTTCGGCGGCGGAGGCGAGCTTGATCGTCTGTTCTTTGGCGTCGGCTTTACGGCCGACGTTGACGACGATGCTCATGTGGTCATCGGCGACGCTGACGACCTGGCCGCGGAGGCCCTTATTGCCCTTGGCAGCGAAGGTGGTGCTGGCGAGGGAGAGGGAGAACATTGCCGCGAGGATGCAGATGCAGATCTTCATAACGGTGGCTCCTTGGCCCGCCGATTTGGGGGCCGGATGGTGATTCGCGAGATCCCAAGGACCGGCACGCGCCGGCGATCGGGGTGGGTTTCTAAGGGTATCAACGTAGCGGAAATTGCGCCGTTGGGGAAATTTTTGACGAGGGGGATTGTGTCGTACTGCAATGGGGGCGCCATTCGGGAGAGGTTTAGGTCGGATGCGCATCGAAGAGTCATCATAAAAAAACCCCGGCATAAGCCGGGGCTGTTAAATCAATCTGAAGAGGAGGCATTCGTTCAGGCAGCGCGGCGCTTCCGCCGGAGCAGGCTGGCGGTTCCGACCAGTATCAGGCCAAGGCTTGCCGGCTCGGGGACCTGCAGCGTGCCATTGGTGATGGTTGCGGGTGTGCTGGCGCCGAAGTTGGTATCGCCGTCGACCGTGCCCTTGAGTGAGAGCGCGAAGATGCCGCCGCTGAAGCCGGTAGTGTCGAAGGTCACGTTGGCCAGCACACCCGACGCGGCGACCGTGGGGCTGACGGCGAGGTTGGTGGAGGTGCGGCGCTCGGCGAACTGGGGGGCACTGCCTGGGTCGACCGAACCGGTATTGCTAGAGTTGAAGATCGTTCCGGGACCGATGATGTCGACAGCGGTAATTTTGGGCCCATTGATCGACCCGCCCGCGCCGGTACCACCGTCCTCAACCTGAAGCCGAAAGTTGAGCCCCTGGACGGCATCGGGGCCGCTGACCAAGATCTGCCGAACCTGCCCGGCGGTGTTGGGGGACAAAACGATGTTGCCCACGTTGATGATAGGCGTGGCCCATGTGCTGCCGGCACACCACGCCAGCGCGATGAAAGCAGCCGCTATTACGTTGACCTTTCTCACGATCCCTCCAGAGTGTTTTCCAACGGCGTATCAAGCCCTCTTCGAACGCTGGCAGAGTACATGCTAGGGACTGGCATGGCAAGCGAAAAACGGCCCATTGACTGGCGTTTAGCGAAAAACCGACTTCAAAATAGGCTGTTTACGGCGGATGACGACCGCCTTCTCCAGCAAGTCACCCAATTCGGCACCACTGAGGCCCGTGATTGCGGCAAACGGGGCAAGATTCGTTGCCTGGATTGCCACCAATGGTGCGGGAGCCGGCTTGGCCGGGGTGATGGTCTTCATGGGGGCCATGAGCGGTTGCGTGGCTGCGATGCTCACCTTCTTGTTGGTGAGCGACTTTGCTGGGATGACCGAAGCCACTTGAGCCACGGATGCTACCGGCGTAACAACCGGAGGCGCGATCAGAGGTGCCGCCGAGGTCTTTGGCGCCACCGGAGTCACGGGCGCGGCCGCGATGGATGGTGCGACGACAGGCGGTATGAGGACGAGGGGCACGATGACCGGGGCGGCGGACTGGGTCATGGCCACGGCAGCCAGGAGCGGCTGGGCTGGAGTTGCCGTCGCCGGTGCCGTCGGGGCAGCGCTGGTCGTTGTGGACGCCGAGACGGGGGCGGCGGCCACGACGGGAGGCGCTGCCGGCACGCTGATCAACACCAGCTTGGTGGAAAGCCCGGTCTGGTTGTTGCGGGCGAGCAATTGATCGGTCACGTCCACGACGTGGTCTCGGGTGTAGTCATAGACGTTGGTGATGGTGGGTGGGTTGAGGAAGCCGGTCTGGTTGTTCCTCGCATCGATTTCATCGGTCACGTCAACGAGTGCGTCGGTCGATGAATTGCCGGATTCGGCGACGGCGTTGCCGAAGTAGAAGACATCGGCGGCGGTAAGGCCGGTGTTGGCGTTGGCCAGGACGGTGATCTCAAGCCATTTCTTGGTGATCGTGCCATCGGACCAGATGAGCTCGACTCGGGTTGAACCACCCACGCCGGCACCGGGTCGGATGCTGACTGTCGGCAGGGAAAGGAGGGGAGTCCAACTGGTCAGGTCGCTGGAGTTTCCGACACGGAAGCCGAAGTCGGTAGCGGTGAGAACGGTACCGGGGGCGAGGTTGGCCAGGTCGACCATGATCCCGTTGATGCCCTTGTCGTAGCTGGTGTAATTGGCGAAGGTCGCCGTCTGTCCGCGAAGGAGGGCATGCTTGTCGGTTGCAATCGCCGCATCGTCAGTTCCGCCGCGAGTCACATCATCATAGAAGGAGTTGTTGTAGAAGATCTGTCGGCCGGCGACGGTGGTGTTCTGGACGATGACGCCGCCGCTGACGGTGGACATCGTGAGCTGACCTTCGTTGAGGCGGCTGGCCGCGGGGCTCTGGGGCGTCGGATTGACATTGATGGTGAGCGGGGTGCTGCTGCCGTTGGCGACGTTCGCGGGGATATGGGCGGCGATGTTGAGAATGGTGCCGGTGCCGCCGATGAGCGGATCGGTGTTGTAAAGCGACACGCGAAGGGTGCCGTTGCCGTCGGTGGCATTGGTGACCAGGACCCAGCCGTTGGTGAGGGTACCGGTGGAGATGTCCGCGTTGGAAATATCGATGATGCTGGTGTTGTAGTTGATGGTGAGGTCGATGGCCTGGAGGCCGGCGGCGCTGTCGCTCACACTGACGGGGACGTTGACGGTGCTGCCCGGTGCGCCGGTGACGGTGCCGACAACGATGGTGGGGTCGAGGCCGGCGGTCGGTGGGACGGTCGTGTTCCAAGCCGGAGGATCTTGGATCTGCGGAACGGTTCGACCGACGACTTTCTGTGCGATAAGCGAAGAGTCGAGACCGGAGAGGGTGCCATCGCCGGTGACGTCGCCGATGATGACGGGGTCGATGTTGGGGAAGTAGTCGAAGCCGGTATCGAGACCGACGACGACGCGTGCGATCTGGGAGGCATCCAGGCTGCTGTAGCTGCGGTCGCCGGAGGTGTCGCCGATGAAGGCGACCTTCTGGACGGCGCGGTCAGCAACGGCGTTGAGGTCGGCGGTGCCGGCATTGACGGTCAGGGAGGTGATCGTCAGCGCCTCGGCGGATCCGTAGGCGGGGCCGGGGTTGGCGACGCTGGTGCCGGGGATGGAGGCGGTCAAAGTAAACAGATCGCGCGCACCGGCGGCGAGCGCGGCGCCGGCTGCGTCGATCACGAAGTGACCCGGCGTGGAGCCGGCAGTGCTGATGCTCCAGCCGGCGATGCCCGGAGCCATGGCGGCGCCGGAGACGGTGAGCATGTTGATGTCGTAGTTGAGGACGAGGTGAACGTGGGTGACGCCGCTGGCATCGGTGATGCTGATCGGCATGCCCACGCCGCTGGGGTTGGCGACGGTGGCGAGGTTGACGGTCTGGCCGGGGCCGCGAGCGAAATCGCGAACGCCGACGACGGGGGCGCTGCTTGGGTTCACCACCAGCGAGCTGGTGAAGTTATCACCAACGGTTCCGTCGCTGTTGCCATCGAGGATCTCGTCGGCGCGGTAGGAAACCTTGTCGGCGAGGCCATCGGCGCGGCTGAACATGGTGATCGTGTAGGTGTCGGCGACGAGGACGCCGGCGGTCTTGACGAAGTGCAGCGTGTTGGTGGCGGGCTCCCAGACGAGCGACCCGCGGACGAGGCCAGTGGTGGCGCCGACGACGGTGACGTCGGGGGCGCCCATGTTGATGTTCTGACCCGAGTAGAGGTTGAGGAGGCTGGCGTCTACCGGGCGGATGAAGGTCGCGTCAAAGCCGCTGGCGTTGGTGATGAAGTTGGTGACGCGGAAGGTGACGTGCGTGACGGTGATCGTCTGGCTGGTCGTGCCGAAGGCGCCGTCCTTGTCGGTGACCTTCAGATTGACCACGTAGGAGCCCGGACGGTCGGGGGTGAAGCTGTAAGAAGCGCCGGCGCCATCGGCGAGGGTCTGGCCGACGATGTTGGTCACATGCCAGAGATAGGTGTAGGGAGCGTCGGCTGCGCCGGCGGGGTCGCCGGTGGTGCTGCCGAGGGTGATGGTGGTCTCCTCGGGGCTGGTGTTGCCGGCGGGGGCGCCGGTGATGGTGGGCGAGGGGGGGACGTTGTTGACGGTGATAGTGGTCTTGCCGATGCCGCTGAGCGTCTTGCCGCCGACGTCTGCAACATCAACGGTGACGGGGAAACCGGCACCGGTTCCATCCACATACGTGTGGCTACCGCTGACGGAATAGGTACCGGCACTAAAGCTCACGGTACCCACGCTTGTGTTGCCATCACCCCAGTGGATCGTCGCCGTGAAGTCGGCCGTGTGGTCGCCGGGGTTGGCATCCGTGAAGGTCGCCACCGCCAGGGTGCCGGTGCTCAGGCCCTCGGTCGCCGACGCCGACGCCGTGACGCTGGTGTCGCTGAGGTTGGCATCGGCCACCGTGATGCTGGTCTTGCCGACGCCCGTGAGCGTCTTGCCGCCATCATCCGCCACGTCCACCGTGACCGCGAAGGCGGTCGCGTTCTCATCGCTGTAGATATGGCTGCCGCTGACGGTGTAGACCCCGCCGCTGAAGCTGACCGTGCCGGCGCTGGTGGCGCCATCGCCCCAGTGGATCGTCGCCGTGAAGTCGGCCGTGTGGTCGCCGGGGTTGGCATCCGTGAAGGTCGCCACCGCCAGGGTGCCGGTGCTCAGGCCCTCGGTCGCCGACGC
>JBBRIN010000002.1:0-23770 GCA_038221115.1 Tepidisphaerales bacterium | reverse complement strand
ACCGCGCGGAAATGTCGTGGTCAAAACGACTTGCGCGGATCGGATGCGGTGCCCAATCGCCTCAAGAACTCGGCGATATGGTCCGGCTTCGCCATTAAATGACTTTAACGACTCGGAAAATCCCTGAGGTTCCAATACGGCGTTTTTACTCATACTCAAGGTATTACGTAGGGGGCCACGGAAGGTTGGGTAAAGTTGCACGACCTACACGCATCCCACAATTAAATGGGGGTCCATGCATAATTTCCAGTGGGGGTCCATTGCATCCAGGTATTTCCGCAAGTTTCTGACTTAAGGGGAGGGCCGTCATTCCGTGCGTGGTATGACGCTTTAGCGGGGACGAAGCCCATCCGTTGCCGTGAATCTAAAACGGAACGGCACATCGTGTTGGCGTGTAGCGTGGAAACGACGCGCGTCTTAAATGGACTTGCGATTCTGAGCCGGGCGGAGGTTTCTTCTTGGAGGCGGGGGGCGAACCGAGTAATCTTGGCAACATAACCGAGCCGGGCACCAGGTTTGTACCTAACCCGTCCGTATGGAGCGAATTGTGTTGACTGTCCTTGGGATGACCCTTTCCAATCGCCGCTTCTGGACCACCAAGATCCGCATCGCGATTCTCGCCGCGGCGACGTTCGCGGCGCTGTGTTGATGCACTTGCGCACGGTTCGAGCGACGGCGCGGATTTAATTATCGGGCGTGCTTTCCTCGGCGATGAGGGGATCGTTACCGCCTTTCGTCTGGCCTTCGGGGCTCAATCCGAAAATCTGGAAGCGATGAGAGATGGGGTCGTAGAAGTGCTGCCGGCAGATCTCGTCGCGGAGCGCGCGCAACTTTTCACTGCTGAATTCGATCACGCGGCCGGTGGCGACGCAAATCAGGTAGTCGTGGGTCTGGCGGCCGGCGATCACCTCGTAGTACGACTGTTTGTTGTCGAAGAAGACCTGCTTGAGGATGCCGGCATCCTGAAGGTGGCTGAGAGTGCGGTAGACGGTGGCGCGGCTAACGCGATGGCCGAGGCGCTTGAGGTGCTCGATGAGCCCTTCCGGCTCGAAAAGGCCTTCCTTGCGGAGCACGGCATCCAGGATCATCGCGCGCTCTGGAGTGAACTTGAGCTTGGCCTCGTGCAGGTATCGGCGGAACACGGCGCAGACGGGTTCGTAGGGAGGGGCCTGGCGAGCGTCGGCGGTGATCTTGGGGAGATTCGGCAGGATGTGCGGTCCGTCGGACATGACGCCGGCGAGTCTAGTGCGCGAGGGGCGGATTGCAATCGGCGCGCGCGGCACACACAATGGCCGGCGCAATGTCTTTTCACCTTGGGAAGCCGATCCTGGTGATGGCGCTCGTCGCCGTCGCATGCGGGGCGGCGCTGATGGCCCGTCGAGAACCGGCGCGGAAAGACCTGGTCGTTTGGGTCTTCGCGGAGGAACACTCCCGGGCGTATCAGCCGATCATCGACGGTTTTGAGATGCGGACGGGATTGTCGGTGGATCTGAAGCTTATGAACGAGTCCGCCATGGGGCGGAGTTTGCAGGCGATCTTTGCCAATGAACTGCGCGGGGCGGGGGTGCCGGACGTGGTGGAGGTGGAGATCAACCGGGTGGGGAAGTTTTTCAGGCCGCCGGTGCGCGAAGTAGCATTTGAACCGCTGCGGCCGATGCTCGAATCGTCGGGGTTGTATGAGCAAATCGTGCCGTCCCGATACGCGCCGTATACGAAGCAGGGCGTGATCTTTGGCGTGCCGCACGACGTGCATCCGGTGGGGATTTTGTATCGCGAGGACTTGTTTCGCGAGGCGGGGATCGATCTAGGCGCGGCTGGCACATGGCTGGAATTTCAGGAGGCATGCCTGAAGTTTCAGGCGTTCTGGCGAGGTCGCGGGGTGAAGAACCGGCACGCCGTCGAGCTATACGCCGCGAAGGTGGATTACCTGGTGGTGATGCTGATGCAGCGCGGGGTGAACCTGGTTGACGATTACGACCGGGTGCATCTCGACAATCCGAAGGTGGCGGAGACCGTCGCGTTTTATGCCGGGTGCGTGGCGGGAGCGCGGCGCATTGCGGGGGAATCGAGCGGCGGCGAGGGGCCATTGGCGCGGGATGTGGTCGATGGCAACCTTTGTGCCTTCGTGTGCCCCGACTGGCGCCTGGCGCTGTTAAAAGAAGCGGGTGGGGATGCTCTACGGGGAAAGCTGCGGTTGATGCCATTGCCGCGGTCTGAGGCGGCGGACGCGCCGACGGCAACGTATGGCGGCACGATGGGGGCGATTTTGAGATCGTCGCCGCGGAAGCAAGAGGCGTGGGGGCTCTTGAGAGAGTTGTATTTCAGCCACCAGAGCCTGGCGGCGCGGCGGAGCGACCACGTTCTGCCGCCGATCAGAGCGGCGTGGGATGATCCGGCGTATCAGCGGGGCGATCCCTACTTTGGCGGGCAACGCATTGATTCGGTGCTCATCGAGTTGGCGAAGCAGATTCCGCCGCGATATGTCGCGCCGGCCAGCGGTATCGCCGGAATCTATTTGTCGCAGGTGCTCTGGAAGGCGACGCGCCAGGTGGAGAGGAAGGGAACCGAGGGGCTCACATCGGCGTGTCAGGTCTGGCTGAATGAGGCGGCGACGGACCTGCGGCGGCGCATCGCGCAGATGTCGTTTGACGAGGGGGGCGGCTGAGGCATTGCCGACTTTGCCCCCCCCTACCATCGCGCAGAAGCTCTGGCTTATGCAGTCGCGCTACGCGCCGTACTTCTTCGTGGCGCCGTTCGCGATCTTGTTTTGTTTGTTCTTCGCGTATCCCCTGGGGCGGAGCATCATGCTGAGCCTCTACAAGGCGGCGACGCCGCGCATGATGCAGTTTGTGGGGCTCGACAACTACCGCATGCTGTTGAAGGATCGCGCGTTCGCCGCCGCGGTGGCAAACACGACCTATTTCGCTCTGGCGTTCACTTTGTTGCAGGTGCCGTTGTCGCTCGGTCTGGCGCTGGCGCTCAATAGCCGGCGGTTGCGGTTTCGGCAGTTCTTCCGCTTCGCGTTCTTCAGCTCGAACCTGGTGGGGAACGTATTCGTGGCGGTGATCTTCTCGCTCTTGCTCGCGCCGCGACACGGGTTGATCAATCGCGCGATCGGAGCCGTTCTGCCGCGGGTGGGGACGGAGGTGCCGTGGCTGTCAAACCCGTGGCTGGTGATGCCGGCGATCCTAATGGCGGCACTCTGGCTTTCAGTCGGGTTCGGGATGATCTATCTTCTGGCCGCGCTGCAGGGCGTGGACCATGAGCTGTACGAGGCGGCGGAAGTGGACGGGGCGGGGCGCTGGAAGAAGTTTCAGCATGTGACGCTGCCGAGCATTGCGCCGGTGCTGCGATACCTGATGCTGGTGGGATTGATCGGGGCGTTTCAGTTGTTCGAGCTGCCCTACGTGCTCTTCGGGCAGACGACCGGGCCCGGCGGCCGGGCGATTACCGTCGTGATGTACCTGTTCACCTGGGGCTTCGAGATGGGTGACATCGGGTATGCATCGGCGGTTGGCTGGGCGCTGGTAATGATCATCTTCCTGGTCACCCTGATGCAGTTTCGCACGCTATACCGCGCGCGGGAGGCCACGTGACGCGCCGTGCTCGATCGTCGTGGATCCTGCATATCGCTCTCACGTTGACGGCGGCGGTGAGCTTGATGCCTTTTGCGTGGCTGATCTGCGCGACGTTGAAAACCCGTGAAGATTTCTTCACCTACACCTTCCTCCCATGGGGCGACCCGCGGCGATGGACGCTGGCCAATTACGGAGCGCTGTTTCAGAGATATCCCTTCGCGACGTGGATGATGAACTCATTGTTCCTGAGCGGCGCACAGACCGTGATCGTCGTGACGCTCAGCAGTCTGGGCGGATTTGCGCTGGCCAAGTATGAGTTTCGGTTCAGGCGCGTGCTGACGCTGGTGATGCTCGCGACGATGCTGCTGCCTTACCAGGTCATGCTGCCGAGCTTGCAGGAGATGATGTATCACTTCGGGTGGATCAACTCGTACGCGGCGGTGATCGTGCCGGGGGCGGTGAGCGTGTTCGGGATTTTTCTTTTCATGCAGTCGATGAAGCTGGTGCCGGATGAGCTATTGCACGCGGGACGGGTGGATGGATGCAGCGAATTGCGGCTGTGGTGGGAGGTGGCGCTGCCGGTCGTGCGCCCGATGGTCGGGGCGTTCACGCTGCTTAACTTCATGGCGAATTGGAACAGCTTTTTGTGGCCGCAAATCGTGCTGCAGAACGCGGCGAAACATACGCTTCCGATCGGATTGGCGAACATGATGGGGCTGCCGGAAAGTGCGACGCCGTATGGAGTCCTGATGGCGGGGACCCTGTTGAGCATCCTTCCGGTGATCGTGCTGTTCGTCGTGCTGCAAAAGGATTTTGTCGCGGGGCTGGCCAGTGGGGCCGTTAAAGGCTGATTCGGGTTCATCCGTGCGATTCGTGGATCGTTCTTACTTTCCGGCGATTCTGAAGATCGAGCCTCCGTAATCGCAGACATAAAGTTCGCCGTCCTGGTCTTCGCCGAAGCTGGCGGGTTGGATGCGTTCGTGAAGTAGCTCGGCGTCGAAGGTGATCTTGCCCGACTCGTACCTGAGGCACCAGATTCGTCCAGAGGCATAATCGCCGTAAACGTAGACGCCGCGCAGCACGGGTATGGATTTACTGCGATACACGAAGCCCCCGGTGATGCTGATAAAGGCGCACAGGGTACGTTGCATGAAGGCTCCTGATTTTGGACCGAAATATACGGGAGAGGGTCACTCGTGTCATGCGGCAAACGCCCGACGGCGCGTACTGTTGAATTACGACGAGTGAGGTATGCTGCGGGAATGAAGGGTCGAACGGCCATCGCGGTCTGGTGCTTGTGGGCACTGGCCGGCGCATCGGCAAGCGGGCAGACATCGCCGGCGTCGCGGCCGACGACGCGAATCAACTACTTCACCGCGACCACCGGACCCGCCAACGCGATGCCGCGCGATGCGCTGGAGGCGATCGATCGGAGGGAGTTGGGGGCAAAATACGACCCGACGCAGAGGGAACAGCTTTACTTGATTCACAAGCTTCTGGAGAAGTATTTTGCCACCGACTCTCAGGAGGATCGCAAGGCGTTGACCAAGTGGATCGAGAGCCTTGAGGTGGACGCAAACATCGTCGGGCAAATCTGCCGGGTGCGAATGGATTGGCCGGAGTTGAAGGGCGGCGGCTATTACATCAACGACCGGGTGGGGCCGCACGATGTGCGGTATTTTCTCGGAGTGCCAAAGTCGTATGACCGCGCGCGGCCCTGGCCGCTGGCGATCATGCTGCCGACGGCGACGGCCTTCGTGACGGACCCGAAGCCGGATGCGGACGGAGTCACCCGCATTTACACGGACTGGGTGAACGCCGAGCTCGAGAAGCACCCGGATTCGATGGTATCGATGCCGCTCCTGAACCTGACCGAGGGATGGGGGCCGAGCTACGCGGGGATGAACAGCGTGATCCAGGCGATGCAGCATGTGTATTCACGAGTGAACGTGGATGGCGCGCGCGTTTACCTGGTGGGGGCCGATATGTCGGCCCATGCGGTCTGGAATTTGGGGCTGCACTACACGACTTATTTCGCGGGGATCAACCCGTTCGCCGGGGCGGCGACATCGGATTGGCAACGCATCCGGCTGATGAATCTGCGCAATACGCTCGTGGTCTGCTGGCACGATGTGGACGACCCGGTCGTCAAGGTGGGCAATTCCCGGCAGATCATCGACGTGCTCAAGCGATTTAAATTCGACGTGGAGTATGAGGAGACTCGCAACGTCGGTCACACGCCGACCGCGGAAATCATCGAACAGAGCTATCAGAAGCTGCGGGCCCGCTCGCGCGATCTTTACCCCAAGGACGTGGACCTTCAGTCGAACCGCCCCGATACGCTGTTTAACCGGCTCGATTGGGTGCAGATGTACCAGGCGCTGCGCCCGGGACCGGACCGGCGGCTGCTATTTCGCCATGGCGGCGCGATGATCGTGAGCCAGAACGGAATGACGGTCCACGCCACCGTGTCGAACAACCGCATCGAGGCGCGGACGGACAACGTGGAAGCGATGCGCTTTTACCTGAACGATCAGATGGTCGATTTTTCACGGCCGGTGACGCTGGTGATCAACAAGAACGTGAAGTTTCAGGGAATCGTCAAACCCAGCATGGACGAGATGCTGAAGGATCAACTCTTCCTGGGGCGCGGTTGGCGATACTACACGGCGGTGCTTGAGGTGGATTTTGGCGAGCCTTCGACGAAACCCTCGACAAAGCCGTCCACGAAGCCGGCGACGAAGGTGGGGCAATAGAAGACCGGATCCTCTGCAGTGCCAGCGGCAGCGTCACGCGCCCTGATCCTTGCGGCGCCAATCAAAAATCCTGTCGTGCGCAAATAGTAATGTCCGGTTCGGCGCAAATACAAATGTCCGGTTGATGCCGAAATAGTTGGATGGAGAAAGACCTGATTTCGATGAGTCGTCGCGAGCGGGACGTATTGAAGGCGATGTCGATGGTGTTGAAAGGAGAAAGGACGCAAGAGCAAGCGGCGCGGCCTTTGGGCCGTAGCGTTCGGCAGATCCGGCGGATTCAGCGTCGGCTGGAGAAGGACAAGGTCGCGGGCCGCGGATGGTGCTGCTGGGGCCGTACATCGGCCCGCCGGACGCTCGGGTCGCACTCCTGCGTTGCCCTGTCCTTACGGCGGCGGCAGATGTGGTAGCGGCAACGACGCTTGGCGTCCAGCGCCTGGCCATCCGTGGCGCTGAACAACCGGACATTTCCATTTGCGCCGCACTGCGGACATTTCTATTGGCGCGCGACACCGGCGATTCCCTCTCCCTTGCCCATGCCAATCCCACCCGATACGATCCGACGCGATGCTTCCCATCCTCCCGATCCCGGTGGTGGTACGATAGGGTTTGCGGCTTCCCGCCCGCCGGACCCCACCCCGCGTCTCATCTGAAATCTGAAATCCAAAATCTCAAATCCACCCCGACCCCATGCCCACCGACCTTCCCAAAACCTACGACCCCGCCGCCGTCGAAGCGCAGGCCTATCAAACCTGGCTCGATGAAAAATGCTTCGCCGCCGACGCCGCCGCGCCCGGCGAGGGATATTGCATCGTGATCCCGCCGCCGAACGTCACCGGCGCGCTGCATCTCGGCCACGCGATCAACGCCACCCTCCAGGACATCCTCATCCGCATGCACCGCATGGCCGGCTACAACACGGTCTGGATCCCCGGCATCGACCACGCCGGCATCGCGACGCAGGCGGTGGTCGAAAAGCAGCTCAAGGAGCAGGAAAACAAGACCCGCCACGACGTCGGCCGCGAGGGAAAGGGGGGGTTGGTCGAACGCATCTGGGCCTGGAAGCAGCAGTACGGCGACCGCATCATCAACCAGCTCAAACGCCTCGGCTGCTCCTGCGACTGGGACCGAACCCGCTTCACCCTCGACGAGATGTGCGCCCGCGCCGTCCGCCACACGTTCTTCAAGCTCTTCAAGGACGGCTTCATCTACCGCGGCAAACGCCTCGTCAATTGGGACATCTTCCTCCAGACCAGCATCTCCGACGACGAGATCTACAAAGAGACCGTTAAGACCTCGATGTGGCACATCGCCTACCCGATCGAAAACCGGGACGGGGACGGTTCTGCATCAGAATCGAAAACCGGGACGGGGACGGTTTCTCCTCGTCCTGCTCAAATGATCGTCGCCACCACCCGCCCCGAAACCATGCTCGGCGACACCGCCGTCGCTGTCCACTCCCAAGACCCGCGCTGGAACTGGGCCATCGGCAAGCACGTCCGCCTCCCCCTCACCGGCCGCCTCATCCCGATCATCGCCGACGACATCCTCGTCGATCCCAAGTTCGGCACCGGCGTCGTCAAAGTCACCCCCGCCCACGACCCCAACGACTACGCCGTCTGGCAACGCCGCCAACCCAAGCCCGGCCAGCCTGCGGTGAGCGGAGTGGAACCGATCGACCTGATCAACATCCTCACCCCCGACGGCAAAATTAACGAGAACGGCGGCCCCTACGCCGGCCTGAAGCGCGACGCCGCCCGCAAGAAGATCGTCGAAGACCTCACCGCCCAGGGCCTCCTCGTCAAAGAAGAACCACACGAAGCCCAGGTCGGACACAGCGACCGCAGCAAAACCCCGATCGAACCCTACCTGAGCGACCAGTGGTTCGTCCACATGGCGCCCTTGGCGGAACCGGCGCTGGAAGTCGTGCGGAATGGGACGATCAAGTTCTATCCTGAGCGACACGCTCAACAGTATTTGGCGTGGCTTGGCGAGAAGCGCGATTGGCCCATCTCAAGACAGCTGTGGTGGGGGCATCGGATTCCGGTGTGGATGTTCCTATGGAACGGTCCACATGCAGACCTTCCCAGCGACTCGCAGCAAGTGCGCATGGAGCTCCCATATCTTACTAACGAACAGAACCAGACAATTGCGGTTCAAGTGATGCGCCCGGGCGGCAAAGGAGACATCTTCATTGGAGTCTGTGTCCTTCCCGGGAATCCCGAGATCGAGAGCTTGATCGAGAAAAACGGTGGGCGCCAAGACCCCGATGTCCTCGACACCTGGTTCTCCTCCGCCCTCTGGCCCCACTCCACCCTCGGCTGGCCCGACTCAACCCCCGACCTCGACAAGTGGTACCCCACCTCCGTCCTGCTCACCGGCCGCGACATCATCACCCTCTGGGTCGCCCGCATGGTCATGACCGGCATGTACAACATGGGCTTTGCTCCCTCATCCGGTACTCCGGGGGAGGGCGGGGGTGGGGGTACAACCGAGCAGTGTAGCCCCCACCCTAACCCTCCCCCGGAGTACCAGGGGAGGGGATCAAGGCAAGAAGTGGGAAGAGCCCTCGGCATCCCCTTCTATGACGTCGCCATCAACCCCACCATCCTCGACGGCAAGGGCGAGCGCATGTCCAAGTCCAAGGGCAATGGCGTCGACCCCGTCGACGTCATCGACACTCATGGCGCGGACGCGCTGAGGTTCACGCTGGCTACCATGGCCACCGAGACGCAGGACGTGCGGATGCCGGTGAAGAAGGATGCCCAGGGCCGAAACACCTCCGACAAGTTCGACCTCGGCCGAAACTTCTGCACGAAGCTCTGGAACGCTTCCAAATTCGCAATTTCAAATTTCGAATCTCAAATTCCTGTGCCCGTCGATGAATCCAACTGGTCTCTCGCCGACCACTGGATCATCTCCCGCTTCAACCGCGCCGTCGCCGAGTCCGACGCCGCCCTCAAGGTCTATCGCTTCGACGTGTATGCCAAAGCCTGCTACGACTTCTTCTGGCGCGACTTCTGCGACTGGTACGTCGAAGCCGCCAAGCCCGCGATGAAGGATCCGAAGCGCGCCGGGCAGACCGCCAATGTCCTTGCCACCGTCCTCGACGGCTCCCTGCGGCTGATGCACCCCATCATCCCGTTCATCACCGAAACGATCTGGTGGCGATTGAACGAGGTGCGCCCGGAGCGCGAGCTGCCTGGCCGCCTCGAAGGCTCTGGCAACACGCCACGCCTCATCAAGGCGAAATGGCCCACCGTCGGCGCGTTCTGCGAAGACGCGGAGCACGTGTTCCCCAAACTCCAGGAAATCATCGTCGCGATCCGCAACGTGCGCAACGACTACAAGGTGGATGTGAAGAAGCCCGTGAAGGTGTCGATCAATGCCCCCGGCGAAGAGGCGACCCAAAAAGTCCTCGAAAACCGCGAGCTGATCGAGATCCTCGCCACGTGCAGGCTGATCGCCGTCGCCCCCGCGGTGGCTCCCCCCGCCGACTCCATCCGCGTCTCCGCCGCCGGCGCCGAACTCTTCATCGAAGGCGTCATCGACCCCGAGGCCGAAAAACAGCGCGGCGGAAAGCGCCGCGAGGAACTCACCAAACTGATCGCCACTCTCATAGCCCGCCTGAACAACGCCGGCTACATCGCCAAAGCCCCCCCGGAACTGGTCCAGCAAACCAAGGATCAGCTAGCCGCAGCCGAGGCGGAGCTGCAAAAACTCGATCAGTAATCCAAGGATCATCCCCGCTAGCCGCTCAGTGTTACACGGTTTACCCCAGCCCACGAAAATGCCAACCGTAAGTACATATGATATATCCACTTATATCTCACAGCAATATACTGATATTAATGTTGAAAAGTGTAACATTATGTAACAAAACGTAACATCCCGCGTCACGCCACCGCCGCCACCACCTTCTTCGCCGCATCCGTCAAATCCGTCGCCGCGATCAACTGCGGAATATCCTTCTTCGCATCCCGAAGAATTTCCCGCGCGCGCTCGACGTTCGTCCCTTCCAGCCGCACGACCACCGGAACTTTAAACCCCACCTCATGGCCGGCCTTTACCAATGCCTCGGCGATGACGTCGCACTTGGCGATCCCGCCGAAGATGTTGACGAGGATGCCTTTCACCTTCGGGTCCGACAGGATGATCTTGAACGCCTCGACCGCCCCTTCGGAAGTGACCGACCCGCCCACGTCCAGAAAGTTCGCCGGCTCAGCACCGTGCAGCTTGATGATGTCCATCGTCGCCATCGCAAGCCCCGCCCCATTGACCAGGCACCCGATCGTGCCGTCGAGCGCGATATAGTTCAGATCGGACTTTCGCGCCCGCACATCCAGCGGCCTTTCCTGGGTCTCGTCGGCGAGCACCTCCAGCTCCTTATGCCGAAACATCGCGTTGTCGTCGAAAGTGATCTTCGCGTCGATGGCCAGCATCTTGCCGTCCTTGGTGAGCACCAGCGGGTTGATCTCAACCAGCGCGGCGTCGGTCTTCGAAAAGACCTTCGACAGGTTGAGCATCAGCTTCGCCGCCTCACCGGCGAGCTTGTCCTTGAAACCGAGCCGATACGCCAGATCGCGCGCCTGATACCCCTGCAATCCCAGCAGCGGGTGCAGCGGCAACTTGATGACTTTCTCGGGCGACTTGTGGGCCACCTCTTCAATCTCCACGCCACCCTCCGCCGACGCGATCATCGTCACCGTGTTGCGCGAGCGATCGATGGTGATGCCGATGTAGTATTCCTTGTCGATGTCGACGCCGGGGGCGACGAGCAGCACGTTGACGGGCACGCCTTCGGGGCCGGTCTGCGGAGAAGTCATGCGGTGCGTGAGCATGAACTTGGCGGCTTCGCGCGCCTCGTCGGCGGACTTCACCAGCTTGACGAACCCCGCCTTGCCGCGGCCGCCGGCGTAGACCTGCGCCTTTACCACGCACATCTGCCTGCCGAATTTTTTGAAGGCAATCGCGGCTTCCTCCGGCTGCATGACCACCTCCGCGGGCGGGACCGGAATGCCGTTCTCGGACAGAATGTTGCGGGCCTGGTATTCGTGGATTTTCATGCGTTTCGTCCTCGGTCCTTTGTCCCTGGTCCTTTGCCTCGGACAGGGGGCGAACGATACCGGCCGGTGGTATGGGCCGCAACCGCGACAAGGGGGTGCTTCAATACAACGGCGGTTTCGCTTCAACGAAGGGGGCGTCCTTGCGGAGGACGACGTAATGCAGGTCGGTGGCGCCCAGGCCGATGAGCGATTTGTAAGCGGCGATGTGGCTGTGGGTATCGTAGAGGACGGTGAACCCGTGCCCCGCCAGATCGGCGATGCGGTGTCCGTGCCACTTGGGCGCCTGCCGATCGTCCCAGACGCCGATGGCGCCGAGGGGCAAAGCCATGAGCTTCTTGCGAACGTCCTCCGGATCGCACTCAAAGGGCACCACGTTCGTCGGATGAGCCGGGGAATCCAGCTGCGCCGTTGCGATGGCGTTGCCGGCGAAGAATGTCGTCTGCGGTTGGAGCAGATGCCGATCGCGAATGAAGCTCGTGCAGCGCGCCAGCGGGAAACAGTCGTAATGCCACGGGTCAAGTGCGTACTGACCGAACACCCACGCCGTGCAGAACACGGCGGCCAGTCGGCGCTGTGACGGAAACCATTTTTCGGCGACGTTCCATCCTTGAAGGCACACAAGCGCCGTGATCGGGCAACTGCAGGTCATGATCCGCATATATCCGCACGACGCGAACCATCCGCCCCAGAACAGGATCGAGTGGAGCCCGATGACCAGGCCCCACACGGCCAGCGGCAAGCGCATCCCGCGGCGCGCCCACGACGGCCTGATCCCCAAGATGAACAGCACCGTCAATGGAAATCCGCAATACAGCGGCCAACGAATGAAGTGGTGCAGCAGCGAGCCGCGCCCATACGCGGAGTACCCGCCCGACGGCCAGTTCCAGGTGTGCAGCACGTAAAGGAAATCGTGGTTCCACGTCATCGCGCCCGACGCCGCCGCCCAACAGACCAGCCCGACCGCGAGCGCCGCCAGCGACGTGATCCGCCGGACCAAACTCGCACCGGGCGCGAGGAGCAGCAATAGACCCCACAACCCACCGATGAAAAACCCTTCGGGCCTGACCGCCGGCAGGAAGCCGACGAGCAGCGCCGATGCCCGCCACGAGCCGTTGCTCCATAGACGGATCGCGATCACGATCCCGAGCGCCATCGGCATCTCGGTCATGGTGTCGGCCGCGATGGCGAAGGCCATCGGCTGCCACAATACCATCGGCCCGGCCAACAAGCTGTTGGGCAGCTTCAGCTCCTCCGCCAGCCGGATCGTGTGCCAGCAGGTCAGGGCTGCGACCGCGGCCATCGCCGCGCGCACGGCGAGAATCCCGTGCGACGCGAACGGCGCCATGATCAGTTTGCAGATTGGCCGGGCCCAAGCGTGCAGGGCGCTCAGCGGGGTCATCGCGGCGTCACGCGCGTTGAGATAATGCCCCACCGAATCGCCGTCGCCCGTATAGGGAAACGCCCACGCCCAAGCCACAAGCACCGCAAAGAGCATCGCGCTCATGCCCCACCGCGCCGCCGCGCGCGGGCGTTCGATGGCGCCCATCAGTGGCACGTCGAGCGCCGCATCCGGTTCGGCTGAGATCAGTGTGGATGCCGTCCCGTTCAACGAGCCCCCTTGATGGGTGATCAGAAGGCCGCGGTTGGCGGCAACGTCGCGCGCCGGTACAATCGGACGGCGCTCGGGCGATTAACTCAGCGGCTAGAGTACCTCGTTTACACCGAGGGAGTCAGGGGTTCGAATCCCTTATCGCCCATCGAAATCAGCAGGGCCTCGCCGCGGCGGTCATTTTACCTTCGCGGGCTCCCATACCACGCGTGACGCCCCCAGCACGTTGCCCGTCGCGAAGGCAATATCCACCTGCGCGATCTGGTAATCGGTCAACGCGCGAATCTCAGAAGATTTTGCGTCGGCCAGTTTTGTCTGGGCGTCCAGCACCTCTGTGCTCGTCCGCAATCCCAACTGAAATTGCCGGGTTTCGGCGTCCACCAGCCGGGCGTTGAGGATGACTCGCTTCTGTGCCGCGAGGATGCGCTGCCAGGTGAGCTGAAGGTTGTCGACGGCGTCGAGGACTTCCTTTTCAATCTGGACCTGCCGCTGCTCTCTGGTTGCAAGCTGCTGGAGGCGCCGCGCCAGGGCGCCGCGCAGGCGGCTTCGGGCCGCTTCGTTGCCCAGCGGCACCTCGAGGTGGAGGCTGACGGCGTGGTCGGAAAAATGATTCCGCTCCACCACGTTGAATGAGTCATTCAATGTCTTGCCGATTCCGTTCTGGCGGTACTGGTAGGCGAGCGTCACCAGCGGGAGCAGGTCATTCCTGGCGACGCGCACGCTGCTGACCGCCTCGGCGATCCGCAGCTCGGCCTGGAGCAGCTCCATGCGGTCGTGCAGCGCCGCCTGCACGAGCTTTTGCCCGTCGACGCCATATTGGATTGCGGTGGGTGGGGACGCGGGGATGATGATCGTGTCGCTCTCGACGCCGAAGGCTGGATCATTGAGGATGCGCTTCAGCTCGCGATGAACGTCGCGGGCGTTGTTTTCGGCGGTGAGGATGGCCTCGACGGTGTCCGCCACGCCCGACTCGGCGCGGGTGATCTCGACCTCCGGCGTCACCTGTGCAGCGACCTGCCGGCGCGCGCGCTCCAACTGGGCAATCGCCAGGTCGCGCTGCTTTTGCCGAACGATCAGCTCCTGCCGCGCGGCATAAAGCCGCCAGTAGGCCTTCTCCATGTCGGTCAGCACGCGGATCACTTCCAGCTTCGTGCCGGCTTGCGTCGCCTCGTATTCGTAGAAGGCGATCCGAATCTGTTGCGTGTTGTAGTAGACGCCCGCGCCGCGGAGCAGCGGCAGGCTGATCGAAGCGCGCAGGTCGGACGTGTACGCGGGGTTCAATGTCGAGAATGAGTTGTTGGTCTCGAAACGGCTGGCGTCGCCGGATAGCGACAGCGTGCCGCCCGTTTGCAGCGGAATCTGCACGCCCGGTGCGATGTTCATCGCTTTGGACTGCCGGTTGCTCAGTTGGCTGGCGGTCGCATCGTCGTTCGTGCTGAAGCTCGCATCGGTCACGAACAGCGCCTCGAAGCGCGCCTGATCTTCGCTAAGCGTCTGCCGGGCGATCGTCGGGTTCAGCAGCTCGACGCGCAGGTCGAGATTGTTGTGCAGCGCCCGCTCGCGGCACTGCTCGATCGTCAACTCCACCTGCGCCAGGGGCACGGTCGTGGGGCGCGTCGTTGGTTGGGTGGCGGGCTGGGGCGTGAATGTGGCCACCTCGCGCAATCGCTGCTCGGGCACGACGATTTCGCCGGTTCCCCCGGTGCCGGCGTTTCGGAAGCAACCTGGCAACAGGCAAGCCATCAATGCGGCAGACGACGCGCAGAAGGGAACGCGGCAGGTGGAGCGTCGCCCCTGATACTGTCTTGGCCGATCGTCGTAGGTCATGTTCCCTTGCGGTCTATTCGTGGCGCAGCGCATCGATCGGATCAAGCCGCGCGGCTTTGATCGCTGGAAACATCCCGAACAACAGTCCGACGGTTCCGGCAAATCCAAAGCTCAGCGCGATGGCCCAGCCGGGGATGGTCGCTTTGTCCAGATGGGCGCCGGGAATGCTGGCGATCAGCTTCGTCAATCCCTCGCCGCCCAGCACGCCGAACAAGCCACCCAGGCAACACAGCATCACCGCCTCGACGAGAAACTGCAGGAGGATGGCGCTGGGCCGCGCGCCGACCGCCTTGCGCAGGCCGATCTCCCGCGTCCGCTCGGACACGCTGACCAGCATGATGTTCATGATGCCCACCCCCCCTACCAGCAGGGAAATGCTGACGACGCCGCCGGCGATGATTGTCATCGTCGTAGCGGTCGACTTGAACTGGTCGATGAATTTCTGGATCACCTCCACTTGGAACGTGTCTGGGTCGCCGAGCCGCAGTTGTCGTTTATGACGAAGGAAGAAGGTAATCTCGGCCTGTGCCTCCTCGGCCACGTCGGGCGACTTACTGGATGCCTCGACGTGAATGAACATGCGTTCGTTGCGATACGCCGTACGGAACGGCACCAATACTTCCGAGCCGCTCTGTCCCTCGCCAAACATGCTGGATTCCTGCCGCGTCTCGATGACGCCGACGACGGTGTATCGCCGATCGCCGACCATGATCGATTTGCCGACACAATCCGGCGGGAGAGCCAGCTTCGCGCGCAGCTTCTCGTTGACCAGACATACGGCTCGTCCCTGTTCGTTATCGATCAGCGTGAAAGGCCTGCCCGTTGTCACGTAGCGGTTTTCGATCACATGCCAGTCCGGCTCGATGCCGTGAATGGGCACATTTTCCTCCGCGCGATCCGCCGATGCGACGTTGGCGCCAAAATCGATCATTCGCGTCAGCGCTTTCACGGATGGGCAGTGCTCGAGAAGCCCGTCGAACTGGTGGGGCATGAAGCGGATGCGCCGCCAGTTGGCCCGGGCAAATCGGCCCGTCCGCGGCGCGTTCGGGTAGATGAAGATTTTGTTGGTGCCGAAGGATTCGAATTCAGAAAGCACCTGTGCCTTGAGGCCCGTCAGCGCGGCGATGACGGCGGTGACGGACGCGACGCCGATCACGATGCCGATGGTGGTGAGGATCGAGCGAACCTTGTTCGTGCGAATCTGCGCGAGAGCCAGCATGAGGCTCTGGTACACCAGCACGAGCATCGCGAAGGGGAACCTGATGATGCCGGCGATCACGCGATCCCTCCATGAACGAGGGGTTCGGTGGCCGCGACTCGCGCCTGCGACACCGCGTCGCGCTCCACGGGCAGATCGGACAGCACGCGGCCGTCCTTCATCCGCACGATGCGCTTGGCGCGACGCGCGACGTCCGCCTCGTGGGTCACGATGATGATCGTCTGGCCCAGGCGGTGCAGGTCGTCGAAGAGCCCGAGGATCTCATCGGTCGTCGTGCTGTCGAGGTTGCCGGTTGGCTCGTCGGCCAGCAGGATGGCGGGGTTGGCCACGAGGGCCCGCGCGATCGCGACGCGCTGCTTCTGGCCGCCCGAAAGCTGGTTCGGGCGGTGGCGCATGCGATCCATGAGGCCGACGGTTTCCAGCGCCTTCTTCGCCCGGGCGCGGCGCCCCCACCAGCCGGCCCGCGCGTAGATCAGCGGGAGCTCCACGTTCTTCAACGCCGTGAACCGCGGCAGCAACTCGAAGGACTGAAACACGAACCCGATGCGCTCATTCCGCACGCGGGCAAGCGCCCCGCCGCCCATGCGCGTGACGTTGCGCCCGTCCAACTCGTAGGTCCCGCCCGTCGGCCGATCGAGGCAGCCGAGGATGTTCATCAGCGTGCTCTTCCCCGATCCGCTGGTGCCCATCACCGCGACGTACTCGTTGCGGCCGACCTCCAGATCCACGCCATCCAGCGCCCGGATCTTTTCCGGGCCGACGGTATAGTGCTTGGTGACGTTTTGAAGGCGGATGATCATTGGAGGGGCAAATAACTAATGACGAAACCCGAATTCACGAAATAGTGACGAATGACGAAGCTCGAATGACGAATGAGGGAAGCAAGCCGCATTCGATCATTCGCAATTCGTCATTGATTCGTTGTTCGTGCTTCGACATTCGTCATTTTCTCGCTTCAGCGACCGCTTGAGTCGCCGGCGCGCTGGTGGCGCTCTTATTGTCCTTCAGCGGCGCGTCGTGCTTCAATCCGTCAAGAGCCTTAAACGGCCCCGTCACGACCAGGGCGTTGGCGGCGAGCCCGGACTTGATCACCGTGCGCGTCGCGTCGCTGGCGCCAACCGTCACCGGCGTCACCACCGCTTTGCCGTCCACGAAACGGTAAACCACGGTGACCAGCGACTTGGTTTTGTCCACTTCCGGCACCGTCCGAAGTGGTTCGGGCAGATCGTCCACCGGCCGCCCGAGAACGGCCTGACTTGGCACCATCACCACGCCCTCGTGCCGGCGCGTCTCGATGTCCGCATCGGCGTTCAGGCCCGAGGGAATGCGGCGGCCGTCGGTCTTGAGCAAAATCTCGGCTTTGAAATACTTGGTGCCATCCTTGTCGTCGGTATTGCTCAGGGCGACGCTCTCGACCGTGCCTTCAAAGGTTTCGTCGATATAGGCAGGGATGCGCACCACCGCCTTGAGCCCTTGCTTCACCGATGCGATGGACGCCTCGTCGACCTTGGCAACGAACAGGATTTGCCGCAGGTCGGCCACGTCCATGATGGTTGTTCCCGGCGAGTTGGTGATGCCGATGACGACCATCTCTCCTTCTTCGGAGTTCAGCCGAGTCACGACGCCATCGATCGGCGAGGTGATGATCGTGTTCGACAGGTCCTCTCTCGATTTGGCGATCTCCGCCTCGGCGGCTTCCAAATTGTGCTTCAGCACCTGCAAGTTCGTCCGATCCGCCAGCAGCGATTGCTCGGCGGCTTGCATCTGTGCCAACTGCCCATCCACCTTGGCCTGCGCGGTGTCGACGATCGACTGGCTCACATCGTGCGATTCGAGCAGCCCAATCTGCCGCTTCAGATCGCGCTGAGCGTCGGCCAGCGCGATTTTGGTCGCCTTCAGAGTCAGCTCCTGCCCCATGATGCGGGCTTGGGCAACCAGTTGCTCGGCCTCCTGCGCGGCATAGCGCGCCTGGACCGACCGCAGCGCCGCCTGCAGATCCTTGGAATCGAGCCGGACAAGCACCGATGCCGGCACGGGCGGCGTCGCGGCGGGGTTGCCTTTGGTCACCGTGTCCCCCTCCTTGAACGGCAGCTCGATGATCCGCGCCGACACCTTCGCACTGATCGATACCTTCTTGCGCGGCTGAACCGTCCCCGGGGCGTTGACGACCTCCACCAGATTCCCCTTCACGGCCGGCTCCACGCGAACCGCCGTCGGCTCGATCTTCTGCTTCGCGCCGGTGCCGCCGACGAAGTGGGTGTAGCCCCAGAAAAGCCCGATGGCTATCACCAGCGTGACCACCGCTGTCACAATGATTTTCACGGAAGGGTTCTTTCTCGTTTGTCCGTCGCTGGCCGCCGATCCGCGGTCCGGCCGGGATAGACGGTGCCCATGCCTGTTTATTTCAGCAATCTCATGCGCCGACGCAACAGTCGTTGCAGGCTGATTAGCAGGCACAGTGAGGCGGCGGTACGAGCGGTTTAGTCTCGTCCGCTCACCACAAACTCGCGCCACCGCTTCGACTCATAGGTCTTCACTGTCCCATCTTCGTCGATAATGACCACCCTACCCGCGGCCCCTGGCGTCGCATCGATCAGCGCCAAGCCCGCCTCCGGCCCCAGCACGCTCGCCGGCTTCGTGAGCCAATCCGAAGTGGTGCCATCCGGCGACAGGACGGTGACGCCGATTCGCCGGCGCAGCCCCAGCCCCGTATGCGGGTCGATCACATGCGAATAGCGCACGCCGTCGATGATGATGAATCGTTCGGTATCGCCGGAGGTGGAGATGGACGAATTGCGCAGCTTCACATACGCCGCCGGCCAGCCCTGCGGGTGCGCCAGGTCCTGCACGGCGACGCGCCAATACGCCTTGCCGGGGGGCGGGTCGCCAACGGTCAGATCGCCCGCGGCGCCGACCATCGCGTGCGTCAGCCCGAATCCGCGGATCACCGCCATGCACTGCATCGCGGTGTAGCCCTTGGCGATCCCGCCGACATCGAGCCGCATGTGAGACTTCAGCAACTGCACGGAGTGCCTATCGGGGAACAGCTTCAACCCGTCATAGCCGACCGAGGCGCGCGTCTTCTCGATGCGCTCCGGGGTCGGCAGCGCGTTCATCTCGCGCGATCGCCGCCATAATTTGACGAAGGGGCCGACGGTGATGTCGAATGCCCCGTGCGACTGCTCCGACGCCTCGCGCGAGCGCACGAGCACGTTCCAGAGGTCATCCCCGACATTCACCGGCGCGGTCATTGGCCCCTGCTCGGTCATCAGGGACAGCCGGCTCAGCTCACTGCTTGGGTTATAATCGCTCAGGGTGGCATTGAGTTGATCGACCCGCGCAAAGGCCGCGTCCGCCGCACGTTTGGCGATGCCCTCGGCCGGGGCATAGATCACGATACGGAACCCCGTGCCCATCTTCGGCTGGATGAACTCGAAGGGCTTCAGATCATGCGGCTGGCTGCCGCACCCCGCCAACAGCGCGGCCAGAAGCGCGGTACTAGCCATGAGGAAGATCTCCCCGGCGCGCCAGGATTTGCGGCGTTGCATCATCATCCGCTATGTTAGTAAGCCACCGATTCGTATTGTGCGTTAACTTTCCTCTTCCCGAAAGGACACGTTCCGTGATCTCGCCGCCGTTGACTATCAAGACGTTGCCCGCGCGGGCATGGCCCTGGCGCCTCGCCGCCCTTTTGCTGGTTATCGCCGGCGCTGCGGGTTGTTCCCACGCCGCCCACGCCGAAGACGCCGCCACCGATCGCCCCGAAGGCAAGGCCTATTCTCAGAAAATCCCCGGCACCGAAATCTCTTTCAACATGCTGCCCATCCCTGCCGGCAAATTCACAATGGGCAGCCCGGATTCCGAGAAGAAGCGCAAGGCCGACGAAGGCCCGCAGTTTACCGTCGAGGTGGACGCCTTCTGGATGGGTGTCACCGTGGTGACCCAGGCGGAGTACGGCGAGTTCCTCGAGAACTACCACCGCCTCGCCGACAAGGGCGCGCCCGCCATCCCGAAGGACAAGCTCGCCGACGCCGTCACGTATCCCACGCCGATGTACGAGTTGGAAGCCGGCCCGATCTTCGATCGCATGGGCCGCGGCGGGAAATACCCCGCCGTGATCATGTCCCAGTTGGCGGCGCGGCAGTACACCAAGTGGATCAGCAAGCGCACCGGCCGGTTCTATCGGCTTCCCACCGAAGCCGAATGGGAATACGCCGCCCGCGCCGGCACCAACTCCGCATATAGCTACGGCGACGACGCGAAGCAGCTTGGCGACTACGGCTGGTTTTTCGATAACTCCGACAAAGAGAACGGCGGGGGCGCCTATCGTGAGGTCGGACTCAAAAAGCCTAATGCGTGGGGTCTATTCGATATGCACGGCAATGTCGCCGAATGGTGCATCGACGCCTATGCCGCAGACTGGTACAAACAGTTCGCCGGTAAGACCGTCAAGGCGAGCGAGATTATCAATTGGCCTAAGGAGCTCTACCCGCGCGTGATCCGTGGCGGCGGCTATGAGTCCGAAGCCGAAGAGTGCCGCTCCGCCTCGCGCATCGGGTCGAGCCCCAAGATGAACCTCAAGGACCCCCAGCTTCCGCAAAGCCCGCACTGGCTGAGCGATGGGTTTTGGATCGGGTTCCGCCTCGTCGCTCCCGTCAAGGAGCCCAGCGAGGTCGAAAAGCTGAAGTTTTGGGACGCCGAGGACGAGTACACGAAGAGCATCCTGCAGCGAGACCGTGAAATTCGTGAAGTTCCGCCGCGGGCGAAGTAAACTAACATCCGAGGTCCGGGCCGGTCCTCGTCGGAACCGCCGCCCGCGTTCAGCCGCAACCGTTGTCATCCACTGTCCAAAAAAAGGAGACAGGCATGTCCGAGAGTTCCACCCCATCCGCGAACCATTCGCGCCGCGACCTTCTAAAGGCAAGCGCGGTGATCGCCGGCACCTCGCTGGCCAGCCAGTTCATCGCCCGCTCGGCCTACGCCGCGACCGGTGAAACGATCAAGGTCGGCCTGATCGGCTGCGGCGGCCGCGGCACCGGCGCCGCCGGGCAGGCCCTCAGCACCGAGGGCCCCGTCGAGATCACCGCCGTCGCCGACGCGTTCATCGATCAGGCTCAGAATGCGGTCAAGAGCCTCAAGGCCAAGTTCAAGGACAAACCCGAGCGCGTGAAGGTGACGGAAGACACGATGTTTACCGGCTTTGAGGCCTACAAGAAGTTGATCGATTCGGGCATTGACCTGGTGATCATCGCGACGCCGCCAGGGTTCCGGCCGATCCACTTCGAGTACGCGGTCCAGAAGGGCAAGAACATTTTTGCCGAGAAGCCGGTGGCCACCGACGCCGGTGGCATCCGCCGCTTCCTCGCTGCCGCTGCTGAAGCCAAAAAGAAGAATCTCAAGGTCGGCATCGGCCTGCAGCGCCATCACCAGGCCCCGTACATCGACACCGTCAAGCGAATCCAGGACGGCGCGCTTGGCGATCTGATCCTCATGCGCGCGTACTGGAACGGGGCCCGCCCCTGGGTCCGCCCCCGCGCCAAGCTGATGGAAAAGAACCCCAAGCTCACGGAGATGGAATACCAGATGCGCAACTGGTACTACTTCAACTGGCTCTGCGGCGACCATATCAACGAGCAGCACATCCACAATCTCGACGTGATCAACTGGGTCAAGAACGGCCATCCGGTCGAGGCGCAAGGTTGCGGCGGCAAACAGGTCGATATCGGCATCGACTCCGGCGAGATCTACGACCACCACATGGTCGAATACACCTACGCCGACGGCACCAAGCTTTTGAGCGAGTGCCGCCACATGCCCAAGACGTGGCACAGCGTCTCGGAGCACGCGCACGGGACGAAGGGCTACGCGGACATTAGCGGCCACAAGTTCGCGATGCGCGACGGCTCGAAGTGGCAATCCGACGCCAAGGGCAAGGATCCGTATCAGCAGGAGCACGACGACCTGTTCCACGCGATCCGCAACGACATCGCCTACAGCGAGGCGGAGTATGGCGCCCACAGCACGTTCACCGCCATTATGGGGCGCATGGCCACCTACAGCGGCAAGATCGTGAAGTGGGACGATGCGCTGGCGAAGGGCATAGACGTCATGCCCAAGGAATTCGCCTGGGACGCCAAGCCCCCCACGGTGCCCGATGAACATGGCAAATACCCGGTTCCCATGCCCGACAAGTACGAGGCGTATCCGGGGCAAAAAGCTTAGTCTTTGCCGCGGTCGAATTTCGGATAAACTCGAAGCCCACGGACCGTCATCCGTGGGCTTCGTTCAGAACTGGCTTTTCCAGAGGGAACACCTATGCAGCGGATTGATTGGAAGCGACGTCTCCTGGTTGTGGCGGCGGCATCGAGTCTGGCCCTGCCCCTAGCCACGTTCACGCGACGCGCCATGGCGGCGGACGCCCCCCCGGCCGCGGAAAAGAAGGTGCAGAAGTCCGAGCTTCACAGCGAGATGGAGGACATGGACGACGACTTTAAGAAGCTCAAGCGCACGGTGCGCAAGGCCGAGCAGAACGCCGAATCGCTGAAGTTGATCTCGGCGATCCAGGCCCGCGCCGTCAAGAGCAAGGAGATGATCCCCACCAAGGCCCAGAAGCTTCCGGACGCGGAGCGCGCCAAGTTCGTGGCGGCGTATCGCAAGGAGATGGCCGCCGTCCTCATCGATTTTTGCCAGATGGAGCAGGCCATCCTCGACGGCGACAACACCAAGGCCCAGGACATTTACAAAGCCGTCGTCGAACGCGAGGACAAGGACCACGACGTGTACATGCAGAAGGAAGAGAAGAAAAAGTAGGATGCGCGATCGCGCGACGAGGGGTCGACCATCAGTGCGTCTTACGACTTGGTCGGCCTGGTCGTCGGTTGCGTGGAGGCGGGCGTCATCGCGGTGAAGTCGCCCTGGTTGTTCTGAAAGATAATGAAGCTACGCAACGAGTTGACGGACGCCTGAAGCTGCGTGTCGGCGACGGGTTGAGTGCTGGGGGCCGTTGAAGCGTTGGTGGTGGATGATTTCCGCACCTCAACGCCGGCGGGCTTGCCGGTTGCGACCAGCTTCGGAGCCGGCCGCCGGAACAGTTCCTGCTCGTACCGATCCCTCGCCACTTTCTGCTCGGTGGCGTCATCCATCGGGACGATGATCTGCGGCTCCACCCCCCAGTCGGTCGCGTCCTTCTTCTTATGCACCAGCCGCCCGCTGGGCAGGTAGTAATACGCCACGGTCAGCTTGAGCTCGCCCTGGTTGCCGTCGAGGTTGATCAGCTCCTGGACGCTGCCCTTGCCGTACGTGCGCTCGCCGATCACCAGGGCGCGCTGGTTGTCCATCAAACTGCCGGCGACGATCTCGGACGCGCTGGCGCTGTGCTCGTTGACCAGCACGATCATCGGGAAGTACGGCAGCGTCCCGTCGGCGGTCGCGCGCTTGATGTCCTCGGGGCGGTTGCGCCCCTTGGTGCTGACGATCACGCCCTTCTCGACGAACAGGTCGACCAGTTTGACGGCTTGATCCAAGCGCCCGCCGGGGTTGAAGCGCAGGTCCAGGATCAGGCCGCCGAGGGGGCCCTTGGCCTGCATAGTCCGGATGGCGTTGCGGAGGTCGCGCGTCGTCTCGTCGGTGAACTGCAGCAGGCGGACGTAGCCGATGTGGCTCTGGGCATCGATGAACCAGTCCCAGTCGGTCTCCTTGGCGCCGGTGCGACGCCAACC
>JBBRIN010000001.1:0-23999 GCA_038221115.1 Tepidisphaerales bacterium | reverse complement strand
CCGGCATTTCTCTCCATCGGCGCGTGGTTCGACATGGAGACGGACCCGAATCGGCTCAAGCTGGAGATGGTCGACGAGCAGATCAACACGACGAGCAAAGCTTTCCTCGGGTTATCCGTTGCCTGCGCGCGGTGCCACGATCATAAATTCGACCCCATCCCCACGAGCGACTATTACCGGCTCGGCGGCATCTTTAATAGCACCCGGCTGGTGGGCGACTTCAGCGAGTACTGGCGCGACGGCCGGGTGCGGCAACTGCGGCCCCTGGCGATGCCAGCGCAGGTGGCGGCGAACGAGGTGATCCGCCAACAGATCGCGCAAAAGCAAAATGAGTGGTGGACGTATCTGAGCGCGCGGCACGTGGAGTTGATGGCGCGCTGGCGGGGCGATGAGTCGCGCTATCGCGCGGCCGCCGAGCAGGTGAAGCGGCCTTACGTGAAGCTGTTTGAGGCGGAAGATTTCAGCGGCCAGACGGGCTTGCGGATCGCGCAACTGATGCGCGACGGCAAGGGCGTCGAGGTGATTGAGACGCTGCTGCCCAGGGCGCAATGGGTGAAGTACACGATCAACGAGGTGCCCGAGACGGCGAAATTCCGGCTGGAGGCGTTGTACAGTGCCGCGGATCGAACACCGCTGACGCTGACGGCGAACGCGACGGTGGCGACGAAAGACGCGCTGGCCGAGCCGACGGGCGGCGCGGATCTGAAATATCAGCGCTGGCGAACCGTGGGGGATTTTGAGATGCGCGAGGGGATGAACTTTCTTCGGCTCGAGGCGAAGGAAGGGAATTTCCCGCGGGTCGATCGGTTCCGCTTGTACAAGCTCGATCGCGCTGTCGAACAGCAGATCCAGACCCTGGCGGCGGCCGAGCATCTGCAGCCGGCGCTGCTGGCGAACTTTGTATATGACCCCGCCGACCCGTGGCCGCAGGTAGCGGGCGTTGAGCCGTATCTGGACGAGCCGCAGCGCGCGACGGCTACCGCGATGACCGCCGAGGCGGAGAAGCTAGCCGAGGGGATTAAGCCGTATGACCTGGCGATATCGGTGACGGATCAGGCGCAGCCGGCGGACATGCCGGTGCATTCGCGCGGCAGCACCTACGCGATGCGCGATGAGCCGAATCTCAGGGGCGTGCCGCGGCTGCTCGATGGCGCGCTGCCGCCGCCGTCGATTCCGCAGGGTCATAGCGGGCGATTGGAGTTGGCGCAATGGCTCGTGGATCCGCGAAATCCGCTGACGGCGCGGGTGATGGTGAACCGCATCTGGCACTGGCACTTCGGCCGGGGGATCGTCGCGACGACCAGTGACTTTGGAAGCCGGGGCGAGCCGCCGAGTCATCCAGAGCTATTGGATTGGCTGGCCGCGGAGTTTATGTCCCCTTCCACTCCGTCGTCCGGGAGCGCTTGGAGTATTAAGCGGCTCCAGCGTTTGATTGTCACCAGCCGCACCTATCGCATGAGCAGTCGGGTCGATGGGGCGACCTCGAAATTCGATCCGGAGAATCACCTGCTCTCCCATTTCCCCCGCCAGCGGCTGGATGCGGATGAGTTGTTCGACGCGATGTTCAGCATCCGCAACATCATGCCTCGCCAACCGGCCGGTCAGCCGCTCGACGTGGAAAAGAGCAAGGGCCGCGCCCTGTATGTCCTGACCAGCAATCGGTCGCCGGAAGGCTTGGGGCTTGAGGTGCGAAAGATGTTCTCGTTGTTCGACTACGACTCGTCCGGCGCGCCGATCGCGGAGAGGCCCGTGTCGCAGACCGCGGCGCAGTCGCTATTTTGGATGAACAGTCCGCTGGTCAGGTATTACGCGGATAAGTTTGCCGAGCGGCTGCTGAAAATGGATCGCCTCGACGATGCGAAGCGCGTCGAGCAGGCTTATCTGATTGCGCTGGGAAGGCCGCCGACGAAAGCAGCGGCCGAGGGGACGCTCGATTATCTGGCGCAGTGCGAGGCCGATGGGATGAGCGCGCAGCTTGCCTGGACGAAGGTGTGTCAGGCGCTGTTTGGGGCGAGTGAATTTCGTTACGTGGATTAGGCCAGCCTCAGGCCACTCGCAACTTAAACTGGTGAATGTTGCATTCGCCGCTTCGAAAGAAGGCCGCGCAGTCCGTCAGATATTTCACGTAGTTTTTGTAGACCTTCTCCCCCGCGATCTCGACGGCGCGGGTTTGGGCGGCCTTGAGGTTGTCGCACCAGCAGTCGAGTGTGCGCGCGTAGTGAAGGCGCAGGCTCTCCACATGGGCGGCCTCGAAGCCGTGCTTGCGGGCAAACTCAATCACATGCTCCGGCGTGGGAGGCAGGTAGGAGCCGGGGAAGATCTTCACGGACAGAAAGTGAAGGAAGCGGCCAAACGCGAACGACGTGCTGGGTTTGCCCTGCGTGATCGTGTGCAGCATCATCACGCCGTCGGCGGGCAGGATCGATCTTGCCCGCTCGAAGAAATCCGCGTGCCTCGCTTCGGCGAAATGTTCAAAGGCTCCGATCGACACGATGCGGTCGACCTTTTCGCTGAAGGTCTCCCATCCTTCAAGGCGGAAGTCAAAGCCGGGTCGGCCGGCGGCGAGGGCCTGGCAGTGGGCGTGTTGGTTTTTACTGAGGGTGAGGCCGGTGACGTTGGCTTTGTATTGGTCATGGGCGCGCAGGGCGCAGGCGCCCCAGCCGCAACCTATATCGAGCAGCCGCATTCCCGGTTGGAGTTCGCACTTGCCGAGCGACAGGTCGATCTTGGCGCGTTGGGCATCGGCGAGGGAGGTTTGCGGCGTGTCGAACTTCGCGCACGAATAGACCATCGATGGGTCGAGGAACAGGGCGAAGAAGTCATCGCTCAGGTCGTAGTGGGCCTGAACCATGCCGAACTCCGGCTCCAGCGCCGGCTGAGAGGGTGGCGTTTCCATGGCAGGTAGCTTAGCGTAGATGGTCTCTCATCGCATTCGCATTCATTCTTACTTCAAAACATTTGAGGAGTCCGGATATGTCCGCCACCGCCGCCCCCGAACGTCTGGAATTCAAGACCGAGCTGAAGCAACTGCTCGACCTGATCATTCACTCGCTCTACACGAAGAAGGAGATCTTTCTGCGGGAGCTGATCAGCAACGCGGCCGACGCGATCGACAAGGTGCGGTTTGAGGGGTTGACGCGGCAGGAACTGGTTGAGGGAGACACCGATTGGAAGATTCAACTGATCCCCGATGAGAAGGCGGGAACCATCACGGTGCGCGACAACGGGATCGGCATGTCGCGAGACCAGATCGTCGAAAATCTGGGGACGATCGCGCGCTCGGGGACGAAGGCGTTCATGGAAAGCCTCAAGCAGGCGAATGCGCAGGATAAGCCGGAGTTGATCGGGCAATTCGGCGTGGGATTCTACTCATCGTTTATGGCGGCCGACCGGGTGACGGTGCTGTCGCGGCCCGCCGGTGGCCGAGCCGCCGACGCGGTGCGCTGGGAGAGCGACGGGCAGGGTGAGTACACGATCGAGCCGGCCGAGAAGCCGACGCGCGGCACGGATGTCACTCTTCATCTGCGCGAGGATGCCAGGGAATTTCTGGATCAGTGGCGTCTGCGCGGCGTCGTCAAGCAATACTCCGATTTCATCGCCCATCCCATCGTGATGGATGTGGAGGAGGGTGAAAAGGGGGAGGGGGGGAAGAAGGAAATCGTCGAGGAGACGATCAACAGCCGGCAGGCGATCTGGCTGCGCAACAAATCCGACGTGAAGGAGCAGGAGTACAAGGAATTCTACAAGCAGATCTCGCGCGATTTTGAAGACCCGCTCAAGACGATTCACTACGCCGCCGAGGGCGCCATGGAATTTCGGGCGCTGATGTACATCCCCGCGCATCGGCCGATGGACTGGATGATGGGCCCGGAAAAGAAGAGCGGGCTCGATCTGTACGTGCGGCGGGTGTTGATTCAGCACGAATCCGAGGAGCTGGCGCCACCGTGGATGCGCTTCGTGCGCGGCGTGGTCGATTCGTCCGATCTGCCGCTCAATGTGTCGCGCGAGACACTCCAGCACAACCCCGTGCTGACGAGGATCAAAAGCAACATCATCAACCGCGTGCTCAAGACGCTGGAGGAAATGAAGGGCGATGAGTACGACAACTACGTCAAGTTCCACAAGGAATTTGGCGTGCTGCTGAAGGAAGGCGTCGGCAGCGACCACGCCAACCGCGACCGGCTCGCGGACCTGCTGCTGGTTGAATCGACCAAGACCAAGCCGGGCGAGCACACCACGCTGGCCAAGTACGTAGAGGGGATGCCGGAGGGACAGAAGGAAATCTTCTACCTGATCGGGGATGCGCGCGAGCAGATCGAGAACTCGCCGTATCTGGAGAGCTTCCGGGCGAAGGGGTGGGAGGTGCTGCTGCTGACCGAGCCGATCGACGAGTACCTCGTGTCGTCACTGCCGAGCTACAAGGAAAAGCAACTCAAGGCGGTGGACAAGGGACAAGCGGAGACCGACAAGTCGGACGAGGAACGGCTGAAGGCCGCCGGCGAACGGCTGAAGGGTGTTCTGGAGCTGTTGAAGAAGAGGCTGGAGGGCGAGGTGAAGGACGTGCGGCTGTCGGCCCGACTCAAGGAAAGCGCCGCGGTGCTCGTGGCCGACGAGTGGGGCATGAGCGCGCACATGGAGCGATTGATGACGCGCATGGGCCGCGGCATGGAAGCGGGCGTCGGCGACACCAAGCGCATCCTCGAGCTGAACCCGGATCATCCCGTGGTGCTGAAGATCCAGCAGATTGCCGAGAAGGATGCGATGGACGCGCGCATCGAATCTTGGGGACGGCTGTTGCTAGATGAGGCGACTATCGCGGAAGGATCGAAGATCAAAGACCCGGCGGGCTTCGCGCGGCGGGTGAATGAGCTGATCGAGAAGGTGGGGGCCTAGACGGCTGCCGGCACGAGCGCGGCGCTTCGGCGTCGTTCGCGGACAATGAACCAGGCGATCATGACGACGGCGACATACGGCGCGAACAGTGCGAAGCCGTGAAGGCCGGCGAGGAACGTCAGTGGTATCCAGCGGATTGTTCGCATGCGTGGGGAAGTTATACCACGCCCCACAATTTATGGGTGGAAAGTCAAACGGATCGACGGTTTTATTGGGGAATCGGGCGTGAAGCTAGGCAAGGGGTGGCGCGGGCGCGCGGCTGTGAGGGCAAGACTGACGCCGAAACGTTGCATCACGAGCCGGAAGATTTTCCGGGGCCTTCCGCTCGCGCGGCGCACCAACTGGCGCGAAGCTGGCGGGAATCCACCCTGGGGAACGTTTTACCGCTGGTCGCCA
Source organism: Tepidisphaerales bacterium (assembly GCA_038221115.1). Lineage (GTDB taxonomy): Bacteria > Planctomycetota > Phycisphaerae > Tepidisphaerales > Tepidisphaeraceae > JANXVV01. The sequence continues at coordinate 18,710 of JBBRIN010000001.1, read as the reverse complement.
CCAACGTCTTCTTTGCGTCCAGCGGCGGCAACAAGTCGCCGTGGGCCGCGATCAACTCATCGCACATCTCGACGATCTGATCCAGCGTCAGCGTTGCCGACGTGAGCGGATCGAACATCGCCGCCTGGTAGAGATGATCGCGGCGACCCTCCATGGCCGCGCGAATGAACAGCTCGTGCTGTGTTATGTGCGGCTGGATATAGCCGACAAGCTGCGGCGGGAGCCCCCCTACCACCGTCGGCCGCAGCGCATCTCGTTCGACGACGACCGGAACTTCGACGATGGCGTCATCCGGCAGATTGGCGATACAGCCTCGATTGGGCTGGTTGCCGTACACCACGCTTGGCAAACCCGTCGCCATCGAGTGAACGATCGTGCTGCCGTACTCGTGGCTGCGGCGGACGGTCAGCGGGGCGTCGCTTGCAGCGCATTCCTTGAGGCGCTCGAACTCGTTGACGATGCCCTCGCAGCGCCGAAGATATTCGTCGAGGGGCACATCGTAGTGAGCGCAATGGGCGCGGCCATGCGGGATGAACCAGGGGTTGTATTCGGCGCTGTGCTCGCTGGACTCGGTGACGAAGTAGCCGAGCCGCCGCATCAGCTCGAAGCGAACCTTGTTCGTGTTGTAAACCTCCGGGCGTTGCATCGCCTCAAAAAGGCGCGGGTAGAGGTCGATGCCGCCGCGCTCAAGCGTGAGGTAAAACGCCATGTGGTTGATGCCCGCGCAGGTAAAGGCGACCTGCCGGGGGTCCTCTCCGAGGTAACCCATGAGCTGATCGAACGTGCCCTGGACGCTGTGACAGAGGCCGATGGCACGGACCTGGGCGCCGGACGCGCGCGCGATGGTCTGCATGTTCATGCTCATCGGATTGGCGTAGTTGAGCAGAACCGCGCGGGGGCAGACGTCTGCCATGTCCTGGCAGAGGCCGCGCAGCATGGGGAAGGTGCGAAGGGCGCGGAACAGGCCGCCGGGGCCGGTGGTGTCGGCGATGGTAAAATTCAGCCGGTATTTTCGCGGGATCTCAAAATCGACCAGCGTGGAATTGAAGCCGCCGATCTGCACCATGTTGATGACGAAATGGGCACCGCGCAGTGCCTGACGGCGGTCGGTCGTCGCTTCGATGGTTGGATGAGCCCCAAGTGCCCCCGCAACCTTGCGGCAGAGCGACGCGCCGACGTGGAGGCGTTCGGCATCGACGTCCATGTAGCTGAAGTGGGCATCGCGAAATTCAGGATACGAGAGGATGTCTCCCGTCAGGTTCTTGGAGAACACGACGCTGCCCGCGCCGATCATGGCTACTTTGATCACGATAAAACTCCCGTCACTGATCCGTTATACCGGGAATGGGGTAAGTTACCGATAACAGATCTGTCCGTTGGCGGGTAGGTTTGGAGCAAAGGGTTTTCGCATGTCCAACAGCATGGCCGCCGCGCTCGACGCCCGCGCGAAGCTCCATAGCGCGCCGCGGCCGGAGCGGATGCTGCGGATTCCGGCCAAGCTCACTTATTCCTGGTGGGTGCGGCGGTTCAACGGCGGGAGCGTGAGGAAGACCATCAAAACGTTTTGGGGCGGGAAGATGGTCGTCGTCCTTCCGGATATCGTTTCCACCTTGTTGTACCGCTACGGTTTCGTCGAATATGGGCTCTCGCGCGCCTTCATCGAATACATCAAGCCGGGCATGACGTTCTTCGATGTCGGCGCCCACTTCGGCTACTTCACATGCCTCGCCGCCCACCTCGTTGGTCCCGCCGGCCGCGTCCACAGCTTCGAACCCGCGCGTAGAACGTTTCAGATCCTCGGTGAAAACGCGGTTTCTCGTCCCAACGTCACGCTCAATAACGTCGCTGCCTTTTCCGAACCACGGACCATTCAGTTCAATGACTTTGGCGCTGCATATTCGGCGTTTAACTCCTTCGGCGCCGCGCGCCTCCCTGCACAAGAGCGCGCGACGCTCAGCACCGAAAACTACGACGTCAAAGCCGTCACGCTCGACGACTATATGTGCAGGACGGGGGCGAAGCCGGATGTGATCAAGATCGATGCCGAGAGCGCTGAGTACGATGTCCTGTTGGGCCTGAACGACATTCTAGTGAAGGTGAAGCCCGCCATTTCGATTGAGGTCGGCGATTATGCTCTTGAAGGCGTCGCCAGCAGTTCCAAAGTCATTCAGCATCTGGTCACTCGAGGCTACCGGCCTCACGAGTGGCGCGATGGGGCCTTGAGGCCGCACGACGCCCGGTCCGTTTACGATTACGACAATCTGCTCTTCCTGCCTGGAACGTAGTCATGCGCGTTCATTGTTCTGCGGCGGTTGCGGCCCGTTCCTTCAACGCCCGATTCAACAGCCACGGATAGCCCCAGGCGGTCGTGAACAGTGCCGCGATCGGCGTCGCCCAGGCTACGCCCGCGACGCCAAATGGCTTGACCAACGCCAGCGCGAGGATCAGGTTCAGCCCCATGTGTGCGAGGAAAAATCGCACCTGCGGCAGAAGGATGTTGGCGGGGTTCAGCACCACTGCCCGGCAGTCCACCCATGCCCGCAACAGGAACAGAGCGGTCATCGCCAAAATCAATGTCCGCGGCACATGCGTGACCTTGCCATGCGTCCACAGGCGAAAAAGGGTGTCGCCGAACCCCAGCAGCACCACGCTGCATCCCACAATCAGAGTGAAGGCGACAGCCAAGCTGAAGTTTACCTTGCGGCGAATCCACGGGATGTCCCCACGCCGATACGCCTCGCCATGTGCCGGCCAGAGCGGCGACAGCAGCACCATGAACGCACCATACGCCATGACAAAGACCTGCCCCAGGAGCGCGTAGGGCGTAACCGCCTTGGCCGAGATGTTGGAACCGATGATCAGCTTATCGCATTGGAACAGAGCGATGACGGCCATCTGCAGAAGGAACATGTAGAATCCGTCCCCGAGGGTGCCGCGGACGATCGAGCGGTCAAAATCCATGAGCCGCGGGCGAAGCCAGGGGCGCTGAGCGAACAAAACCAGGTTGTTGACGCCTCCGACGGCGACGGGCGTGACGGCGGTGGCCACCGCGACGCCGATCAAGCCAAAGTGCGTGTAGACCACCCCGATGCTGGCCAGCAGCGTGGCGATCCTGGCGATGCCATCCCACAGATAAACCCTGACCGTCTCCTGGTAGGCGAAATAAATGGTGATCGGCAGGCCAAAGAGCAACCCGGCCAGCGTCGCGATGCCAGTAATCCAGACGATCCATGGCGTGGCAGCGGCGATCTGCGGATCGCTCACTTTGAAGAAGCTGGCCCAATCCACGACATAGGTTGCGATCGTCCATAACACCGCCGCCACGGTGAGAATCACCGCGAGGGTAATGGTCAACGAAGAGATATACCTTCGGGCCGCGACGCGGTCGCCGGACACATGACAATCGATCAGGCGATTCATCAACCCCAGTTGCAGGCCGGCATTGCTGAGCGATAAGAGCACGGACAGGCCCAGGACGGTCTGAAACAGGCCGTACCCTTCATCGCCCAGATATTTGAGAAACAGCGGCGTCGTGACCAGCGGCGTCAGGAGGGCCAGCGGCTTGAGGAGCACCCCGGACAGGACCGAGAGGCGCAGCCGCCGGCTGCGCTCGCGTCCATGTGCATCGGGATCAGCGGCCGCCCGCAAGGCAGCGACCTGTTCCTCGACTTCAACGCTCGGATTGTCAAAGTTGCTCATGAAAAACAGCCAGGGCGCATGAAATTCCCTGGCGGATTATGCGGGGTTGCAATGGGAAACACACGTTCGCCGCGGCGGATTTGCCCCGTCGTTCCCCTCTTGTAAGATGATCCGCGTGACCGGCATATGCACCCAGAGAGACCCAATTCATGGCAACATGGCGCACTTTGATCAAAGACTGGCTTCTGCGCAGGGACATCATTCTCAGTCGCCCGCCCGGTCAATTCAATATCATGGACATCAAGCTTCGCAAGCTTCAGAAGCGCGGGCTCGACGTCCGCATGGCAATCGACGGCGGAGCGGCGGACGGCGGATGGGCTCGGGAACTGCGCAAGGTATTCCCTGCCGCCGAGATTTTGTGCATCGAGCCGCGGGAGGAGATGCAATGCATTCTGGCCGAGACGGCGCGCGAATTGACCAATGTCCACACGGCAAAGATGCTGTTGGGGAAAACGACGGGAACCCAGGAGTTCTTTCAACTCGGCGATAACAGCTCGATGCTCCCCGGCGCGACGCACGGAAAGTTTGGCACCGTAGTTTTGGAACCGGTGGATACGCTGGATAACCTGCTGGCGCGGATGCAACTGACGAGCCCCGATTACATCAAGCTCGACCTGCAAGGCGCTGAACTGATCGCATTGCAGGGGGCGATCCAAACGCTGAAGACCGCAAGCGCCGTTCAGTTGGAGGTGAACTTCATCCCGTTTCAGGATCAGGGTGCGCTGGTGGGTGACGTGGTGGCGTTCATGAGGGATCACGGCTACCGCATCTGCGAGATCTTTGCGCTTTGGACTCGTCCGCTGGACGGAGCCTTGGCCCAGGGGGATGTCCTTTTCCTCCGTGAAGGGCATCCCCTCTTCGGCGACAAGCGCTGGTCCCCTGACGCGTCATGGACCTAAGGCCATTTGCGGCGTCGAATCACAGCTCGGCGTATCGAAGTGGGGGGTTACGTGATCGCGAGTGGCTCGATGGCGCGCAACGCGCGCCATGAGGCGCGAGCGAACCACACAGCTACGACAGTCTACGTCGTCGACCCACGAGTTAGCGCGATCGCGCAAGGGTCAACTGACGTTCTTCGCCTGGAACAACGGGATCTGGTCGAACTTCTTCCCCAGTACCTTCTGATCGTCCGTGCGCATCCATTGCGACAGAACGGTCGCATAAATCGATCGGAAGTCCATCTTAAAGGCGACATCCCCGCGGCTCAGCTTTGCCGGATGGAGATCGGGCGCGTCGCCGTGGAAGCCGGGCTTGATGTTTTTGTCGGAGCCGAAGACGAACAGGGGCGCGGCCTCGCCGTGGTCGGTGCCGAGCGAGCCGTTTTCGGCCACGCGCCGGCCGAACTCGCTGAAGGTCATCACGGTGGTGCGCTCCAGTTGGCCCAGCGCCTTCAGGTCTTCCATGAACGCGGCCATGCTGCCGCTCAGGTCTGCCATCAGAGTATTGTGCCGCTGAGCCTGGCCCGAGTGCGTGTCGAAGCCGGGGAGATGCGTGTAGTAGACGCGGGTGGGCATCCCCGAGGCGATCATCTGCGCCACGAGTTTCAACTGCTGCGAGAACTGAGACTGCGGGTAGGTTGCCTTGTTCTGCACGGCCGACGTCGTCTTGCGAATCGAGTCTGCATAGACGCGGGCGTTGAGGGCCGAGCGCTGGAGGAAGTCGCCGGTCACGCCTTGTTCGCTCGTTTTGTCCATTGCGCCGGGGCCGCGCGGGATGACGATCTTGCGATCGTCGGGGACCTTGCCGTCCAGCATGTCGGCGTCGAGGCCGATGTCCGAGTTAAGCCGCTCAAACGCCGTCTTCAGCTTCGCATCGCGCGATGAAGCGTTGTGCATCAGGTCGTTGGGCGAGCGGAATGTGAGGGGGATGAATTTCTCGCCCATCAGGCTCGTCGGCGGCTCGGCAACGAGCGCGATGCCCGCGCTGGGCTCGGCGGCCTTGACGGGTTGACCCGCGGCCGGTCCCGGGTCCATGCCGGGGCAGTTGTTGTCGAAGTAGCGGCCAAGCCACCCGCAATGGGCCAGCTTCTCCGGTTCGGCGGTCTGCCAGATATCGGTGCTGCGAAAATGCGACCGGTTGTGGTTCGGGTACCCCACCGCCTGGAGGATCGCCATCTCGCCGGCATCGTAGAGCTTCTTAAAGCCGCTCATCCCCGGATGAAGGCCGAAGTCGTCGTTGAGCTTGAGCGCGTCCGCCGCGCGCACACCCAGACGCGGGCGGGCCTTGGAATAGTCGTCGTTGCGGAGGGGCACGACGGTGTTCAACCCGTCATTGCCGCCGGCCAACTGAACGATGACGAGGATCCGATCGGGTCGGCCGACGCCCTGCGGATTATTGGCAAAATCCGCGGCCATCACGCGAGCGCTGCGATCGAGAAACAGCGGCAGCGTCGACGCGACGCTCAGAAGTTGGGTGCCGCGCGCGAGAAAGAGTCGGCGGGAAAAAAGGGTGGCGTTTGTCATGTGCGTTGCTCCGGGAGGTCGCTGATCGTTCTTGAAAAATCCGATGTTATTCCACCTGATACTCCGGCGTGCTGAACACGAGGGAGATCATCTGGCGGATGCGATTATCGCTGTCCGGCGTTCCGATTTTGATCGGCTCATCACCCAGCACATCGATCAGCGCCTGGCGCTTGTCCGGATGCAGCGGGCGCTGAAGGAAACGGCCAAGCGCCGCATCAACGATCTGTTCGCGACTTGGAGACGCCGCTAACTTCGTGAAAAGCTTGTCCGCGTCGACCGGGGCAAGTTGCTGGCCTGCGCCGCCGAGGCGCCCCGCGTACTGCTGCATCATCTGCTCGCGCATCTTGGGGTCGTCGATACCCTTCATGCGCTCGGCGAACATGCGCCGGCGCTCGGCCATTTGCGGGTCGGCGTTGCCATCGCCTGCAGCCACCCCGGGGCCCGCCGCGCCCGCGGGCCGGGTGGTCGGGCCACCGCCGGTCCTGGCGGCGCGCTGCTCCATCATTGTCTTCATCTGCTCTGGCGTCGGCTGCCCGCCGCCAAATTGCCGCCGCTGTTGACCGGCAGCGCCGCCGATGACCATCATCGTTGCCGTGTTATAGCGCGTGAATAGCGTTGCGGCGGTGATCCAGTTGTCGCCGCCCACCCAGCCGCGCACGTTGGGCGGCTGCAAGAGTTCCTGGTCCATCGCCACCATTTGCCGCATCACGAACACCACCTGCGGCTCCGTCGGCGCATCGCGCCCGAGCAGCCGCATCGTGCCGACCGCCACCTCGGCGGGGCTCTTGATCATCGCGAACCGCGCGGGCTCGCCATAAAACGCGGGGCTGTTGAAGATCAGCCGAAGCGCCGGCGTTACTTCATAATTGCTGTCCTGAATCGCCTTCACCACCGGCGCCAGGTCGGCGTCGGAGGGGTCGGCGGAAACAAATGCCGTCCAGAGGCGCTTGGCCAGATATCGGCTCGGCTCGGGCTTGGCGAACAGCAGCTCGATCACGTCATCGGGCCCGAATTTGCCGGTCTTGCCGAAGATGGTTTTCTCGCCGTCATCGTGCATGAACGGCCGCATCGCCACTGGTCCGCCGTAACCGCGGCCACCCATTGGGCCGATGCGTCCGCCTGGCGCCAAACCTGTCAGGGCTCGGGCCACTTCTTTGATGTCTTGCTCCGTGTAACCGCTGCCTTCGCCAAGGGTAAAGAGCTCCATCAGCTCCCGCGCCAGGTTTTCATTGGGCTTACCTTTGACGTTCTGGTCGTTGTTCAGGTAACGCAGCATCGCGCCGTCGTGAACGATCGACTGCGTCAGCTTGCGATAATTTCCCAAGGCCTGATCGTGAAACAGTGCATTCTGCTCCACCAGCATTTTGCTGCTCTTGACCTCGCGGTAGCCGCTGGTGAACAGGTTGTGCCAGAAGAGCGTCATCTTCTCTTCCAGCGGCCGATCGGTACGGAGCATGCGCTCGACCCACCAGAGCCGGAGGTGATCGATCTCCTGCCGCTCGTTTCTCTGTTGTTGCTGTTGTAACGACCTGCGGGTGGCATCCAGCTTTCGGGCGGCATCGGAGTCCTTGCCGGCCTTTTGCGCCTGCGCGGACAGGTCGCGCATCTGCTCGCGCTGCTTTTCGGGGTTCTGCTCGGTCACCGGCACAGGCACGTAAGCCTTCAGATCCGCCTTGGCAAAAACGAGTTGAGCGCCTTCCGGGAGCTTCCCGGTGAGAAGGTGCTCGACGGCGGCTTCTCGCCCCAGAGCATGCAGCGCGTCAATCTGTTCCGGCGTGCCCCCAAATCCTGCCCGGCGCAGGAGGTGCGCTGCATCATCCCGTGACCAGGCGGTCGCCACCTGAACCGATGTGGAAGCCGGCACTTGGGGCCCGGCGGCCATTGTCGGACGCGCGACAGACAGAATGGCGGCGGCACAACCGAGCAGCCGAAGTGTTCCAGTAGCCCATGTCACATGGGGCGATCGGACGTTTTTCATGATCGAATCTCCTTCGTTTGCAGGCCGCCGCACTATCTACTGACGTGGTGGGCCGGGCGTTTGGCCCTGTCCCGGGCAATATAACGCCGGGGAGGGTGAACTATTCCGCGCTTTCATCGATGTCCATCTATAATGGCCCCCATGAACCGTCTCGCCCTTCTTCTGATTGTTGGTTTGTCCATGGGTTTCATCGCCAACCTGGCATCCGGCCAGCCTGCTGCCGCGCAGACGCCTAAGAAGGCGCGGCCGAAGGTACCGCAGGCGAGCACCATGCCTTCCGGTGAAAACCGCGCTACGCCTGTGGAGCGGATCCACGTCGCCAAAGATTTTAAGGTCGAGCTGCTTTATTCGGTGCCGGCGGCGTCGCAGGGGTCTTGGATCAACCTGTGCATTGACGGAAAGGGCCGCATCATCGCCAGCGACCAGTATGGCGGGCTGTTTCGATTCGCCGCCCCTGCTCCGGGGCGGCCGCTGGATCCTGCGACGATCCAGAAGGTTCCGGCGGATATTCGCGCTGTGAACGGCATGGTGTGGGCTTTTGGCGCGCTGTATGTCGCGGTGAACGACTACGAGGACAAGATCCCCAGCGGGCTGTATCGCATCACTGACTCGGACGGGGATGATCAGCTCGATCACGTTGAGTTGCTTCGCGCGATGCCTGCGGGGCGGGACCATGGCGTCCACGCGGTTCTTCTGGCGCCGGATGGCAAGTCGATGTTTCTGGTGGTTGGCGACAAGGTTCCCACGGCGGCGTTCAGGTCGTCGCTCGTGCCGCCGATCTGGGGTGAAGATCATTTGCTCGCGCGGATGCCGGACGGGCGCGGGTTCATGCGCGATGTGCTGGGGCCGGGTGGGACCATCTATCGCGTGTCGTCGGATGGGAAGGACTTTCGGGTTTACGCGTCGGGGTTTCGGAATGTGTTTGACGCGGCGATCAACCGCGAGGGGGAGCTGTTCACGTTCGATGCGGACATGGAGTACGACTACAACACGTCGTGGTACCGGCCGACGCGCATCTGCCATGTCGTCAGCGGGGCGGAGTTTGGGTGGCGCAACGGCGCGGGCAAGCGGCCGGAGTGGTATCCGGACAATCTGCCGCCGGTTGTGAACGTCGGGCCGGGTTCGCCGACCGGGATGACCTTTGGCTATGGGGCGAAGTTTCCGGCGAAGTACCAGAATGCGCTGTTTATTCTCGACTGGAGCTGGGGGAAGTTGTATGCGGTCCACCTTCATCCGGAGGGGGCGACGTATTCGGCGACTAAAGAAGAGTTTTTGTCGGGCGCGCCGCTGCCGTTGACGGATGTCATTATTCATCCTGCCGACGGGGCGATGTACTTTGCGATCGGCGGGCGGAAGGTGCAGTCGGGGCTTTACCGGGTGACTTATACCGGCGTGGAAGCCATCGCACCCGTTCAGCCCGCGCACGATGAAAACGGGGATCAGGCGCTGCGTCATCGGCTTGAGGCGTTTCATGGGCGGGTTGATCCGCGCGCCGTGAGTGAGGCATGGCCGTACCTGGGCCATCGCGACCGCTTTATCCGGTGGGCGGCGCGGACGGCGATCGAGCATCAGCCGATTGGGGAATGGGCGGATCGGGCTCTCACGGAAGCCGACGCGGGCAGGCAGCTTGAGGCGCTGCTCGCGCTGACGCGCACGGCGGGGATTGATCCGCAGCATCGCAAGCCGGCGGACCCGCCGGTGGATCTGGCAATGAGGGCGAAGATCCTGGCGGCACTAGGCAAGCTGAATTGGGATGGACTGACGGATGAGCAGCGGGTGACGCTCGTGCGGACGTATGAAATCTGCATGGTGCGGTTTGGGCGGCCGGACGACGCGGCGATTGGGCGGATCATCGCGCAGCTTGACCCGCACTTTCCGGCGCCGACGCGGGAGCTGAATTGGGTTTTGTGCGAGACATTGGTTTACCTTCAGTCGCCGACGGTTGCGGGCAAGGGGCTGGCGCTGATTTCGGCGGCGGCGACGCAGGAAGAGCAGATCGAGTATGCGCGGTCGCTGCGCATGCTGAAGGCGGGGTGGACGCTGCAGACGCGGACGGCGTACTTCCAATGGCTGCTGAAGGCGGCGAATTATCGGGGTGGGGCGAGCTTTGAGAAGTTCATCGAGTTCATTCGCAATGATGCGGTGGCGACGCTTACGGCGGAGGAGAAGGCGGCGATGAAGGACCTGCTGGCGGCGAAGCCGGTGAAGAAGCCGCCGCTGCAGGGGGTGGGGGAGATGTTTGCGGGGCGGACGCCGAGGGAATGGACGCTGGATGAGTTGGCGGCGGCGGCGGAGACGGGATTGAAGGGACGTAACTTTGAGAACGGGCGCAAGATGTTTGGGGCGGGGGATGTTTTACGTGTCACCGGTTCGCGAATGAGGGGGGGATGACGGGGCCGGACCTGACATCGGCGGCGAGCCGGTATAGCCCGCGGGATTTGCTCGATCAGATCATCAACCCGAGCAAGGAGATCAACGAGCAGTTTGTGCCGATGGTCATTCATCGCACGAAGGGGCCGGCGGTGACGGGGGTGATCGTGAACCTTCAGGGGGACACGATCACGGTCAATACGGACCTGGCGGATCCGAACGAGCGGGTGAGCATCGATCGGAAGGATGTGAAGAGCATGGAGCCGTCGAAGATTTCGCCGATGCCGACGAACCTGCTGGATCTGATGACGAAGGAGGAGGTTTTGGACTTGACGGCGTATGTGCTGTCGGGCGGGGACCGACGGTATGAGGCGTTTCAGATCAAATAATGGGGGTGGGGAAGGGGATGCATCGTTTTGCAACGAAATGCAACGTTTTTTGAGAGTTTTTATCGTGATCTTGCTTCGGCGTGTAAATGCCGTGTGGACATGTTGTTATATGGCGTTGTTTTCGGGGGTGCGGTTTGGGTGTTGCATCGGGGTCCGTGCTGAGTGCTGGGTGCTGGGTGCTGAGGCGCGCAGTGCTCAACGCTCAGGTCGTCGGCGGAGTGGGCGCCGGACGCCGGTGGCGTGCTCGGGTGGCGGAGGTTGGGGGGCGCGGGGGGGGGTTAGCGGAGGATGAGGACGATGACGACGATGAGGAGGATGAGGCCGAGGCCGCCGCCACCGATCCAGATGTAGTCGGCGAGAATGGGGGAAAAGAGTGCGTGCATGGGAGCTCCTTGGGGGTTGGGGTTTTCAGACAAGAGGCGGTCTGGAGAGGTCACGATAGCAGACTCATTGGGAATTTGAAGGGGGGAAATTGGGGGAGGGGGAGGGGTAGTTGATAGTTGGTGGTTGATGGTGCTGAGTGCTGAGGGTTGGAGGGAGTTGGTAGTTGATAGTTGGTGGTTGATAGTGCTGAGTGATGCGTGGTGCGTAATGCGTGGGGTCAGGGGAGGAAGATGGTCGTGCGGTGGTGGGTCAGGGCGGCGGGGTCCGGGGTGAAGCGGTTACCATGCGATGAGCGGCGCGCGCCACGGTCCGTTGAATCCGCTGAATCAATCTTGCCTGGTTTTTTCGAGACAGTTCGTGCTCCCACACCCGGCAAACATGCCAGCCGCGAGCGCGAAGCTCGCGCAACACCAGCCGGTCTCTTCGTTCGTTTGCCTCCAGCTTGCGCTTCCAAAACGGCCGATTGTTTACCGGAAGGTTTGAATGTCTCGGACAGCGGTGCCAGAAGCAGCCATCGACGAACACCGCCAGCTTGAGCCTCGGGAAGACAAAGTCCGGCCTGCCGAATACGGGCTGGTGCCGGCGCCATCCAGTGATGAAATGATTGCGGAAGACCCGGATGAGCGCTAATTCCGTTTCCTTATTGCCGCGTCCACGGATACACGACATGACTTGGGAGCGCTTGGTTTTGGTGAAAACATCTGGCATGTGTCAGTCGTCAAAGATTGCTGGCGTCAGCCGGACGCCGCGCGGTGCAGAGGTGGCTGAACCCGCTGAGGTTGATTTCGTATTCCACGCGCTCGACGCCGGACGGAATGCCCGCCGGCGGTTGCGTCACGGTCAGCCGTGGGAAGTCGTCACGCACTTGGAACAATCCCTCGTCCACCACGCGGAGGCGGAGCTTCGCGTATTCGTCGGCATGGGCGAGCGAATATCCGGCCGGCCCTAATGCCCCTTCAAAGCGGTCGAGCAACTCGGCGTCTGACGCTAATTGCATGCAGCACTCGGCTTCCAGACGTTCGGCGATGCGCCTCATCCGACTGGTCCGCGGTGAATGGCTCCGGGAGAGCCAATTTCATCAGGCACCAGCGCGCAGCACCTCCGCCTACACAACGTAAAGTGTGTGGACGTGCGGTAAGCCTATCCCGATCCTGGATGTCATGGCGGCTCGCCGAAATCTGCCCCCCTCAGCGAGACAGAGATTCGCTGCAAGTCTGAGGCAAATCCGCCTGAAGAAGGCGTTGTCGCAAGAGCGGTTGGCCGACCTTGCGCGGCTGCACCGGAATTACGTGGGTTCCGTCGAGCGGGGTGAGCGCAACATTTCTATCGACAACATGGAGAAGCTGGCGAGCGCATTAGGTGTCTCTCTCGTTGAGCTGTTGATGGAGACGTCCGCAAGGGGGTAATCTTCGGTGAGCGCTGCCTTCCGTTGTCGTGTCCGAGAATACCGGTACTCCACCGCGATTGAGAAGCTCGGCCATCTCATTAGAGCGAGCGCCGCAGCGGGATTTGCGACTCATTTCAACAAGCAGACCGAGGCTTGGGAGAAGGAATTGAAAATCATCGGCGAGGTGGCCATTGAGTTGATGGCCTGCATTCCCCGCAGCAGCGAATGGTGGCTTCTGCTCGAGTACGAAATTCCTCGGCGGCAGAAGCGCCCGGACGTGATCCTGCTGGCGGAGGAGCTGATCCTCGTAGTCGAGTTCAAGATTGATGCCGACACCTACCTTGGTGCGAACGAATGGCAGGTGCAAAGTTATGCCCTCGACCTGCGTGACTTTCACGCGGAAAGTCGGAATCGAACTATTGTCCCGATCCTCGTTGCGACGGATGCGCCTGCTGCCGCTAACAAGTTCTCGGCACCCGAGCTCACCACCGGCACTTGCGTCTACCCGGTACAGCGGACGAACGCGGAGAGCATGGGGAGTTGCATACGATTCAGTTATGAATCGCGCCAGCATGTGGGTGGAAGTCCGATCAACCCCGACTCTTGGGAAAGGTCTCCGTATCGTCCAACCCCGACGATCATCGAGGCCGCAGAAGAGTTGTTCGCTGGAAAGCGGGTCTCGGATATCTCGCATTCTTTCGCAACGAACCTAGACCTGACCTGCGATGAGATCGTCGCCGCTGTCCAGTCGTCGCAGTCCAAAGGGTGCCGGACGATTTGCTTCGTCACTGGAACTCCCGGGGCCGGCAAGACTCTGGCGGGCTTGAATGCAGTGCATAACCCGGCATTGCGTCGGGGCGGGCGACCGGCCGCGATGTTCTTGTCGGGTAACGGTCCGTTGGTCAAGATCGTCCGCGAAGCATTGACCCGCGACCGGCATCGGGCGGGAATGCCGCGTCCCGAGGCCGCTCGCCTCGTATCAACCCTCATTGCTAACGTTCATCAGTTTCTGATTCTTCATGGGATTAAGCAGACTTCGGAACCCCCGCCAGAGAATGCGATCGTCTTCGACGAGGCTCAACGCGCGTGGACTGCGCAAGCAGTAAAAAAGAAACATGGCGTCGATCAATCTGAGCCGAGCTTGATTCTGGACATCATGGAACGAGCCCCCGGGTGGTGTACAGTCGTCGCGCTGGTGGGCGGAGGACAGGAGATTCATAAGGGCGAAGCAGGCCTCGCTGAGTGGGGACGATCACTCAATTCTCGGAATCATCGGTGGCGGGTAATGGCACACCCCGATCTGTTGTCGCAAACGGGAACACCCGGAAGTCGCCTTTTCGAGGAGCCCTATGGACCCCATGTTCAGATCGCGCCTACGGCGAACCTGCATCTTGCGGTTAGCGTACGCAGTCCTCGCGCCAAACTAATTGGGCAATGGGTCGACGATCTGCTCCGCAATCGACTGGTCAGGGAGAAGAACCGAGGCCAATCTTGGTTGGAGTTCCCAATTGTCATCACGCGAGACTTTCATCTCGCTCGCCAATGGCTGCGGGAAAGGTCGGAAGTGCATCAACGCGCCGGACTTCTTGCCAGCTCAGGCGCGCTGCGACTGCGCGCGCATGGCATTGAGGTATCGTCGGGGTTCCGAAAGGGCTATCCGTACGAAGACTGGTTCCTGGGCCAAGTAGACGACACGCGCTCTTCAGGACAACTAGAGGTCGCGGCGACTGAGTTCGAGTGTCAGGGGCTTGAGCTTGACTGGGCAGGCGTCTGCTGGGGGGGCGACTTTATGATTGATCCGGTATCAGGCACATGGCTCTGCCGCAGATTTCGCGGGAAAAGTTGGCAGAGGATGAAGGGACCGGGTGAACAGCAATACCTCCTGAACAAATACCGCGTTCTTCTGACGCGCGCGCGCCGCGGCATGGTTCTCTGGATTCCTGCCGGTGATAGCAATGACGTCACACAAGACCCTCGCTTGTTCAACGCCACCGCTCAGTATTTGCAGGAGGCTGGGATTCCCGTTCTGAAGGTCGGCTGACGAGTGGTCTACGACGCTCGACCACGGGCGAGTCAGGCAAAGCACGCCGCCGGTATGACATAACCGCCGTCGGTCAACATCTCGCCAACTTCACATGGGAGGAAGAAGACGCCATCGAAATCAGAAAGCTCGCCATGCTTGAATGAAAGGCCGATCTCAGCGTAGTGCTCGCCGCTGACAACCTCGGCGCAGCAAGGGTCTGTTTCATTCTCACGCGTATGAAGGATGACCTCAACCCCTTTGCTCGGGACGCTGACGCGGGACCCGTCTTGAAGGACGATAGCCGCACAGCGCTCGGGAAAGAACCGGCAAACGGTTTTCGGCTTCATTGACTTGGCTCCGATGACTGGGAGGGCATGCGGCGGGCGAGAAGGGAAACTCAAACCAATCTGGAAAACTCTGTATCCGCGCAGCCTCGCGCGGCGTGAGCGAGCGATTCTGCGTGGGGTGAATGAACATCAGTCCATCCTTGCTTAGATGAGCGACGATCGTCGAGCAGGGCTCCTTCCGATGCTGGCGCGTATATCGATCTTTAAAGCTTCCCTTGTCGTAGGGAAACTCGAAGATCTCACCGCGCTTCATCGCGGCAGCGCAGTGCTCGCCTTCCCGAAGTCTGGCGAAATCGCGTAGGTCGCGGTCACTATGGGGGCGGGCTCGGTGCGCTGTGAGCCTGGAGGCTCGCTGTACTTCCAATGATTCGTAGAGATATCGCCGGCCGTATTTCGCAATGTGCGCTTTGCGCCGCTCCATGTCGTAATCGGCCTCCTCCTCTCCTGTGCCGGCTCGGACGGGTGGAAGGTCGCAAATCGCTTCTCCAAGTGTCGGGAATTCGCTTGCGCGGGGGGGCCGGTTGCAGGCTTCCGGGGAAGTATTCGGGGAGGTCGAGCCGGGTGCCAACGATGAGTTGGCGCTGCCGTTTCTGCGGTACACCCAACATGAATGCCTTTTCTACCTGCGGATGCACTCGATATCCCTTGGCCCGCGCTTCCTTCTGCACCCGCGTGAAGTATTTCCCGCCGTCGGCTGATTTGATGCCGAGCACGTTCTCCATGACGAAGACTTTGGGGCGGAAAAACTCGACGTAGCGGAGAAACTCCTGATAGAGATGGCGACGTGCATCATCCACCATGCGCGGCCCGTTGTTCGCGCCATCGCGCTGTCGGACGGTTGAGAATCCCTGGCAGGGCGGCCCGCCGACGATCAGATCGACCTGATCAGTGCCGAGTAAGGCAGCCATGTCACGGGGCGGGAACCTGGTGAGATCCCTTTGCAAGATGTGAGCGACGGACGAAAAGTTTTTCCGAAAAACTTCAATGGCCTCCTTGTTGAAGTCGATGGCGGCCAAGACCGAAAAACCCGCCCGCTCAAGGCCGAGGCTGAAGCCGCCCCCGCCGCAGAAAAGGTCGATGCAAGTAAGCCGATCGCTCGGAAGCGCTCTACCCATCGGAAGTATCATAGCTGGAATGACGGTGGAACAGAAAGTTCATCGTCTTGACGAGCATGCGTCATGTCATGATCCATTCGATCTGGCGCCCGCCTGGTGCGAGGCAAGGGGAGGGGTCGGGTGGATGCCTTTGGGATAAATGGCTTGGGCTGGCGGGTTGTCTGACGCGGCTGGCGGTTCGGCTGCGCTCACCGCAGGCAAGGTTCGACTGCGCTCACCGCCGGCGAGCGAGTGCGGCTAAGCGGAGGGGGCGCGGCCGTGGGCTTCGATCAGGGAGCGGGGGAGAGCGGCGGAGGCGGCGGCCGTTGCGGGGCGTCAGGGTCGTTGTGGCGGTACATGAGGATGACGACGTACTCCATGGTGATCATTCCCTCGTCAATCATCGTTTCCAGGTGCGGCAGAAGGGGCTTGATGTGCTCCTCGGTATCGACCACCTCGATCACGATCGGCAGATCGGTGGACATCTCCAGCAGCTGCGCCTTATGCACGACGCTGTTGGCGCCGAAGCCTTCGGTGCCGCGAAGGACGGTGGCGCCGGCGAGGCCGAGTTCGCGGACTTTTTGCACGATCGCCTCGTACAGAGGCTTGCCCTGGAATCGATCGGACTCGCCGATGAAGACGCGCAACAGCACGCCAGTCTCGTTGATCGTCATGCGGGCCTTGGGTTGAATGCGCGGCAGGGTGGATAAGGGAGTTATGGCGGCGGCCAGGTGAACCGAGGTCGGCTGGTCGTGGGCGCGCGGGCGGTACATGGCCACGCTGGCGCGTTCGAGGGTTGCCATTGCGGCCACGAGATGATGGTCGAGGTCATCGGTCAGGAACTCTGCGATGCGTTCAGGGGAGTCGACGATTTCCACGATGACGGGAAGGTGCTCGGTCAGGGACCAGGCGGCGTGCTGGATGAGTCCGTGCGATCCGAGGCCCATAATCCCGCGCAAGACGGTGGCGCCGGCCAACCCGCGGTCGCGCGCCGCCTTCACCACCCGGTGGTAGGTCGGCGTGTGAGGAGCGCGATCGGCGGTCTGCAGATAAACGCGCAGGAGGACTTGTTCGCCGTGGAGATTCATCGTCATCGGCTCCCGAGCCACATCCCTGCGCGAACGGCCAGAAGCCCGAGCAGGACGCTGCCCAGGAGGTTCACGATGGCCTTGATGGCGGCACCGTCTTCCAGGAGGGAAATGGATTCGTACACGAAGGTGGAGAAGGTGGTGTAGGCGCCGATGAAGCCGACGGCGACGGCGATGCGCAAGGTATCGGAGACGATCAGGCGCAGGCCGATGACATTGAGAAACCAACCGAGGAAGAAGCTGCCGCTGAGGTTGATGAGGAGGGTGCCGACGGGGAAGGTGGTGCCGAAAAGGCGGCCGGCCACCTGCGCCACCAGGAGCCGCAGGGCGGACCCGAGTGCGCCGCCGCCGGCCACGGCCAGATATTGCACGAGGAGCCTCATCCACACCTCCTTCAGCTGAAAGAGAAACCCTGACCGGCCGGGATGGGCCAGTCAGGGTTGTGTTCTGATAAGGCTTCCCAGCGGCCGTTTTTGGCCGGTAGGAGTTATCAGCTCCCCGAGGAGGGGGCGGTTCAGGCGAACTCCATCGCCGTCGTTATTCGCACCAGTATAACAGCGCTGCGTGCCTTCGCGGGCGGCAAATTCAACTTCGCACCTGTCAGCAACGCGATCGCACTCTTGACACGATCACGACCGGCCCATAGATTCTCCGCACATCTCGAGGGCGATGGAGTTCGACCCGAAACCGCCGGCGACCTTGCCGAGCTGATAACTCCTACGAAACTTTTCGTGGGAGACCTTCTAGACACGCCCGGCCAGGGCTTTCCCACAAGAGATTTCAATGCGGCAACTGACCGGGTGGATGGTCTGCGCTTGAGCGATCCGTCCGTAGTCGCCACGGGTTGATGGGTGCGTTCCAACGGCGATTGGAGTGCGAAGGAGCGTTCATGAGACGGGAAAGACTGGTTCTGTCTCTGCTGTGCTTATTGAGCTTTGGCTGCAACGGGAAGGCCACCGGTTGGAACTTCGCGCACGGTTCCGGCGATTCACCGCACTTGGAGATGGAGCGGGAGATTTCGTTGCCTCTGGTGAAGGGGGGGTTTGATCTGATGTCGATGGACGTGGCGGGGCATCGCCTGTTTATTGCGGCGCAGGACAACAATAGCGTGGAGGTGCTCGACACGGATTCAGGCACGCCGCTGCACAGCATCGGTGGGTTTCGTCAGCCGAAGGGGATCGTTTATCTCGCTGACGCCAAGAAGTTGTACGTGTCGAACAAGGACGACGGGGTGGTGGACGTGCTCGACTCGGACTCGTTTCAGCGGCTTGGCCGCGTTGACTTCAAATCGAAGGCGAACAATGTCCGATTCGATCCGCGATCGAAGATCGTCCATGTCGGGTACGGGGACGGGGCGATTGGGACGATCAGGACCGACGACGACACGCGCGGCCCGGACGTTGCCCTTGTCAGCTACCCGAAGCAGTTCCGCCTTGAAGCCGATGGCAGCCGAATCTTCGTGAACGTTCCGGAGGCGAACCACATCGCG